>JAZUOR010000150.1:0-4304 GCA_045604745.1 Acutalibacteraceae bacterium
TTCGATTAATAAGGAAAATCAGACTTTTTCTACAAGCTGGACCGCGCCCGGATTCTGCATGACATCCGGGCGCGGTTTTTGGATGAAAAGGGGTTACTTTTTTTCAAATACATAGCGGTCGCCTTCGGCCCGGCACACGACTGTGTCGCCGGCGGCAAAGCGTCCTTCGAGGATGGCCTCGGAAAGCGGGTCTTCGATGCGGGACTGTATGGCCCTGCGCAGAGGACGAGCACCGTATACCTCGTCAAAGCCTGTCTTTGCGATAGCTTCGTCTACACCCTCGGCAGTCTCAAAGCCGATGTCCATGGCCGCCATGCGCTTTGCAAGACCTTTGAGCATGTTGCCGGCGATCTGACGGATGTTCTCGTCGGTCAGCTTGTCAAAGACGATGATGTCGTCCACACGGTTGAGAAATTCGGGACGGAAGGTCTTTTTGAGCTCGTCCAGTACCATTTCCTTGCTGCCGAAATCGGCGGCGGAGGAATCGGCGCCGAAGCCCAGAGATTTCTTACGCTCGGTGAGCAGGTGTGCGCCCACGTTGGAGGTCATGATGATGATGGTGTTCTTGAAGCTTACCCTGCGGCCCTGAGAGTCGGTGATATGACCGTCCTCAAGCACCTGCAGCAGGGTGTTGAACACATCGGGGTGGGCCTTTTCAATTTCGTCCAGCAGCACCACAGAGTAGGGCTTGCGGCGGATTTTTTCGGTCAGCTGTCCGCCTTCGTCATAGCCCACATAGCCCGGAGGAGAACCGATGAGCTTGGAGGTGGTGTGCTTCTCCATGAATTCAGACATGTCAAGGCGGATCATGGCGTTCTCATCGCCGAACATGGCCTCGGCAAGAGCCTTGCAAAGCTCGGTCTTTCCAACGCCGGTGGGACCGAGAAAAATAAAGGAACCGATGGGACGCTTGGGGTCCTTCAGACCTACTCTGCCGCGGCGGATGGCTTTGGCGACAGCTTTTACAGCCTCGTCCTGACCGACGATGCGCTCGTGGAGCAGCTCCTCCATGTGCAGCATGCGCTCGCTTTCCTCCTTGGTCAGCTGGGTGACCGGAATGCCTGTCCACTGGGAAACGACGCCGGCGATGTCTTCGGTGGTGAGGTCGGAGCGCATTTTAGCAGTGTCGTCCTTCCACTGGGAGCGGCGCTGTTCAAGCTGTTCGCGTGCCTTGCGCTCTTCGTCGCGCAGAGAAGCGGCGCGCTCGTACTGCTGGGCGTTGACCGCCTCGTCCTTCTGACCGGCAAGGGACTTGACCTTTGCGTCAAGCTCGCGGATGTCGTCGGGCTCGGTCTGGCGGTTGAGCCGCACGCGGGAGGCCGATTCATCAATGAGGTCAATGGCCTTGTCGGGCAGGAAGCGGTCGGCGATATATCTGGAGGACAGCTTGACTGCAGTCTCGATGGCCTCGTCGCTGATTCTGACCTTGTGGTGGGCCTCGTAGCGGTCGCGCAGTCCCTTGAGGATAAGCACAGCGTCCTCTTCGGAGGGCTCGCCCACGGTCACCGGCTGGAAGCGGCGCTCAAGGGCGGCGTCCTTTTCGATGTGCTTGCGGTATTCGTTGATGGTGGTGGCGCCGATGACCTGGAACTTGCCTCGTGCCAGCTGGGGCTTGAGGATGTTGGCGGCATCGGTGGCTCCCTCGGCGGAGCCTGCGCCCATAATGGTGTGCAGCTCGTCGATGAACAGGATAACGTTGCCGGCGGTGGTCACTTCGTCGATGGCGGCCTTGATGCGCTCCTCAAAATCACCGCGGTATTTGGTGCCGGCCACCATGCCGGTCAGGTCGAGGGCTACGATGCGCTTGTCGCGCAGCTCATCGGGAACTTCTCCCTGAGATATCTTGAGAGCAAGTCCTTCGGCGATGGCGGTTTTTCCCACACCCGGCTCACCGATGAGACAGGGGTTGTTTTTGGTGCGGCGGGAAAGAATCTGAATAACACGGTCGATCTCGGTCTGACGGCCTATGACCGGGTCGATCTCGCCCTTTTTCGCTGCAGCGGTCAGATCCCGTCCGAACTGGTCAAGTGTCTTGGTTTTGGAAGAACCTCCGCTCTTGGAGGGAGCGGACTGCTTGGGTGCACCAAAGCCGAAAAGGCTGGCAAGGGGAGAATTCTTAAAGGAATTCTGGGAGGCAACATCCTCGGAGGTAAAATCGGCGCTGTCCTCGGAAACACCGTTGCTGCCAAGAATATCGCGGATGGCCTGACGCAGGCCTGCGGGATCTGCGCCCGCCTCCTTCACAAAACGCACCGCGTAGCTGTCCGTGTCGGAGAGCAGCGCCAGCAGCAGATGCTCGGTGCCGATGTATTCGTGACCCAGCTCGACCGCATGAGCGGTGGCGGTCTGGATGATGCGTTTGCTGCGGGGTGTAAAGTCGTTCGGGTTGGGGGAGGAGGGAATGCCTTTGCCGTAGGCGGAGGAGAGCTTTTCTTCCATGGCATCGGCAAAGATGCCGGCCTCGTTGAGCACCTGAGCAGCTACGCTGTCCTCCTGCTTGAGCAGACCGACAAGAATGTGCTCGGTGCCCACAAAGGTGTGACCGTATTCACCGGCGGTCTCCATGGCGGCGTTCATAGCGCCGTTGGCTTTGGGAGTGAAATCACTGAAGCTGTACATTATATATCATTCACCCTTTCGTGTGTCATGATGTTTTACTTTACGGCAGGATTGGGGATGTGCGGCAGAATCGTCACTGACCGAGCGCGCTGCGCACCAGCCCGGCGCGGCAGACATCGCGCTCCACAGGGCTCATCTGCTTTCCGGAGGCCAGCATCATGGTGGCAGGCTGAGCCTTGGCAAAAAGCTCGCTGAGTGCATCAAGGGATACACCCTGTCTCTGTCCGGAGGCTACACCCAGACGCAGCTGGGAATAGAGCTCCACAAATTCATCGCTGCTTATCATGCGTGCAGTGCGCAGCAGTCCGAGTGAACGCCAGACTCTGTCCTGCTCGGCGGGCTGAGCCATCAGCTTTTCTCTGGCATCCCGCTCCAGCTTGATGACCTGAGCGATTATGCCGTTGAGCTTTTCGATGGTGCCCAGCTCGGTCACGCCGAGTGTCTCCTGATTGGAAATCTGGTAGATAGCGCCTTTTGAGCCGCTGCCCTCGCCGTACATTCCGCGAATGGTCAGTCCCAGCTTTGCGATGCTGGCGCTGAGCGAACGCAGAGAACCGGTGCGTTCCATAGCGGGCAGATGAACCATTACCGAAGCTCTCATGCCTGTGCCGAGATTGGAAGGGCAGGCAGTCAGATAGCCCAGCTGCTCACTGGCGGCAAAGCTGAGCCGCTCGGAAAGCAGCGTGTCCAGCTTGTCTGCCATGTCAAAGGCCTCGTTGAGTGCAAGACCGGGCTCCAGCACCTGCAGACGCAGATGATCCTCCTCGCATATCATCAGGCTGACCGATTCGTCGTCAAGGAGCATCATGGCCTTGCCACTGGGAGCCTTGGCGAACTCCGGGCTTATCAGGTGGCGTTCCACAAGGGAAACCAGCTCGGCGTTTTTAAGTCCGCTGAGGTCGATGTGGGAAAAACGGCTGCCTATGGCAGAGCCGCCGTTTTCCACTGCGTCGCGGACGAGAGAGTTGACCTTTTCGCGAGCCTCATTGTTCATCACGCAGGGGAAAGGATATCCCTTCAGATTGCGGGCAAGGCGCACGCGGGTGCTGAGCACCACATCGGCATCCTTCCCGTTCAGCTGATACCATTTTTTTGTCTGAGTGCTCATTTGCTTTCCATCTCCTTAATGCGGTCGCGCAGAATGGCGGCCTGCTCGTATTCTTCCTTTGCAACGGCATCTCTGAGCCGTGCACGCAGGCTCTCAAGAGTATCGGCCTGATGAGCCTCCTGCTTTCTGAGCTGCCGCTCGGTGGGCTGAGAATCAGGCGCGCTGCCTGAAGCCGGCGCAGCACCGGCGGCCTTTCCGGGCAGCTTGCCGATGTGGCGGGCGCGGTTGTGCATGCGTTCGATGGTGGGTGCCAGACGGTCGCCGAAAAGCTCGTAGCAGTCGGCGCAGCCTGCCTTTCCGCGGTTTGCGATGTCATCAAAGCTGGAACCGCAGGTGGAGCAGCGCTTTATCTGAGGGAGCGTTTTTGTGCCGCCCATTGCGCTCATGCCGCCCAGCAGAGGAGCAAAGAGTGATCCGCCGAAAGGAAATCCGTCCAGCAGGCTCATGCCTCCGAAGCTGCCGAAGGAGCCGAAGTCGGCAAACATTCCGCCTACGCCCAGCTGCTCGGCGCAGTGGGTACAGAGCGCATATTCACTGAGCTGACCGTTCACGCTCTGTCTGAGCTGGACGGTTGCTT
>JAZUOR010000151.1:0-8001 GCA_045604745.1 Acutalibacteraceae bacterium
TGAAGCCCCTGTTTTCAAGAAAACGCTTTACAAAATTGTAATCACTGACCGAGCGCAGGAACTCAGCGGCACGCATGACCGCCATAAAGGCAAAGATGCCTCCCACAACGTAGGGTGCAGCGGCTCCGAAGCCGTCGTAAACATGGTTCTTTGCACCGTAGATAACCACGATGACCAGCAGCGCATAGGTGATCGCCGCCACCAGCAGCATGGGCTTGCGCAGGCTGCCTGCTTCTTTTTTCAGCAGTTTTTCCGCGCGGCTCTGGCGCACCTGCTGTACGTCTTTAGTCATATTCAGCCCCTCTTTCGGTTGCTTCATTACATTATATTTCATTTTATTATACCGCTGTACAGGTTCCTTTACAAGTGTTTTTTCGGTGCAGTCTGTGTCAGCATCTGCCGTGCGCTGACAGCAGTGCGCGCAGACTGACAGTAGTGCGCGCAGACTGACAGTCATGCGCCGACTTTTTGCGCTATCATAGCCTCACAACAAACGAACCGAACAAAGGAGGACAAAACATGATCAACTGGAACGACATCCGCGAGGAATACATCCGCGGCGGTATCACTCAGGGAGCTCTTGCCGACAAATATGGCATTCCCGCAGGCTCCCTCAGACGCAGAGCGGCTGCCGAGGGCTGGCGCACCGCCCGCAAGGCAAGGGAGTGCAGCTCCCATGAAAGTTCTGCGGTTTCCTCCCGCATCGACCGTCAGCTGGCACTGACCGACCGGATGCTTGAGCTCATTTCAAAGTCGCTTGAGGACGGCGACCAGCTCTATCGCCATGTGGATTTCGTCAAATCCACCTCCGGCCCGGAATACGTATGCCAGCGTCTTGATGCCTTTGATGAGGAACGCGCCGGCAGACTGGTCAGGCTGATGAGCGAGCTGTTTGAACAGCAGCGCATCATTCTCGGAATTCACGAATACAAGGACGAGCTGACCGCCGCCAAGCTGGAACAGGACGAACGTCTGACTATGACCAAGCTCAATCATCAGACCACCCTTGCCGAGCGCAAGCTGGAGCTGGAGCTTTACAAAATAGACGGCGGTTCCGATGCCGTGGACCCCGCCGCAGACGGCTTCCTCGCCGCACTGGGCATCACAGAGGATGTGGCGGTATATGAGCAGCCTTGACGATCGCCTTGCACGCATGAAGAACCGAAAGAAGGCGCACTCCGGCTCCTTCCGGTTCTGCGAGTTTTCTCCGCGCCAGAAGCTGCTCCTCGGCTGGTGGAGACCCGGAACACGCACCTGCACATACGACGGCATCATCGCTGACGGTGCGGTGCGTTCGGGCAAGACCCTTGCCATGGCGCTGGGATATGTGCTCTGGGCCATGAACTCCTTTGACGGCGAGAATTTTGCCATATGCGGCAAAACGCTGGGTTCGGTGGAGCGCAACATTCTCGTGTGGCTGCGCCAGACCCTGCCCGGCAGAGGCTACGTCATTTCCGAACAGCGCTCAGGGCATATTCTTACCGTAAGCAGAGGCTCACGTTCCAATCGCTTTTACTGCTTCGGCGGCAAGGACGAGGCCTCCCAGGATCTGATTCAGGGCATGACCCTTGCCGGAGTGCTCTTTGACGAGGCGGCGCTGATGCCCGAATCATTCGTCAGTCAGGCCACAGCCCGCTGCTCGGTGACCGGGTCAAAGTGGTGGTTCAACTGCAACCCCGCAGGACCTTACCACTGGTTCAAGCGCAACTGGCTGGATGCTTCGGCGGAGAAAAACCTGCTCCATCTTCATTTTTCCATGAAGGACAACCTCTCCCTTTCCGACGATATCCGCAGGCGCTACGAAAGCATGTACACCGGTGTTTTTTACCGCCGGTACATTCTTGGCGAATGGTGCGCCGCGGAGGGTCTGGTCTACCCCATGTTTGAGCCCGATTGTCACACCGGACTGCCGCAGAGTGCTGCCGAACGATGGTTTCTCTCCTGCGACTACGGCACCCACAATCCGTTCGCTCTGGGGCTTTTCTCCGTACACACGGCTGACGACGGCGTGCATTACTGTCTTGAGCAGGAATTTTACCACGACGGGCGGCGCAGCGGTCAGATGACCGATTCCCAGTACGCCGACTGTACCGAGCAGCTGGCAAAGGACATCCCCGTGAGCCATATTATCGTTGACCCGTCGGCTTCATCCTTCATCGCCGAGCTTCGGCAGCGGGGCTTCAGAGTCATCAAGGCAGCCAACGATGTGCTGGAGGGCATCCGCTGTGTAGCCGACACCATCAACAAAAACCGGCTGCTGGTCGCTCCCGGCTGCACCGGCACCCTGAGGGAATTTGCCTCCTATGTATGGGATGACACTGCAGCAGGCAGGGGTGAGGACCGACCGGTCAAGCAGAACGACCATGCCATGGATATGCTCCGCTATGCACTGTACACCGACCGGCGCATATCCACCCGCACCGACCGCTATTCGGGCAAGGGCTCCCGATAATCAAAACATAATAAAAAGGAGCGAAAACAATGGCTTTGCATGAGCTTATTTCCACCGAGCTGTCCGGACTGTACGGACAGAAGGTGCTTGAAGACATGGGGCACATCATAGCCCTGTACGATTTTTACGACGGACGTGGTCAGGACTGGCCCACCTCCTCCGACCTTGACTACCGGCCCTCCAAGCTTGTCACCAATCTGTGCCGAAAGCTGATCGGGCGCGAGTCAAGATTCATGTTCGGACGCACTCCGGAAATCAGGATACACACACCGGAGGGTGAACCGCTGGACGAATGCACCGTCGCTCTTGACCGCGTGCTGACCGCCAGCGCCTTCCCCGAACGTCTGCTCAAGGGGCTGCGCGACTGCCTCATCGGCAAGCGTGTGGCACTCAAGCTGAGCGGCGGCATCGGCCAGCCGGTGGGCGTGCAGATAAGACCCTCGCTTGAGTTCGTCTATGAGCCCATGGAGGATGATGCCGACCGGCTTAAGAAAATTATCTTCTTCTACCGCACCAACGACTGTCCCAAGGCCGCCGACCAGCGGATATGGAGGCAGAAATACGAGATGTGCGGTGACAGGTGCTTTGTGACCGAGGGTCTGTACGACGGAAACGGCAGGCTTGTGGAGGGCGGAGAGTGCCTCTGCACCGGACTTGATTTCATCCCCTGCCGGGTCATTATCAACGACGGCCTGACCGGTGACCTTTGCGGCCGAAGCGACGTTGAGGAGATCATGGCCAGTCAGACAGCGTACAACCGCATGAAATCCGACGACCTCGACGCGCTGCGCTTCAATATGTTTCCCCAGCGTGTGGCTGTTGATGCCGACGGCAGCTCCCTTGAAAACATGGTTGTGGCTCCCGGCTCCCTTATCGACCTGATGACCGACCCCGCCCGCGGCGACGACGGCAAGCAGGCCAGCCTGACCATGCTGGAGCCGAAATTCGGCTACAACGACCGCTTTGAAAACGCCATGAACCGCATCAAGCAGGACATGCATGAGCTGCTGGGCGTGCCAAACATTTCCCCGGAGCAGCTCAAGGGCTTTGCCCAGTCGGGCGTGGCTGTGCGTGCACTCTACTGGGAGCTTGAGGAACGCTGCGAGGAGCGCTGGGCGGTCTGGGGACCGGCTCTGGAATGGATGAGCCGCTCAATACTCAGGATGCTCTCGGTCTACGGCGACGGTGATTATCCGGAGGACATTTCGGTGCATATCGAGCATCTCTACCCCATCATGGCCGACGAGCACAGCGAACGTGAGCTTGACCTGCGCGAGGTGGAGAGCGGCGTGCGCACGATCGACAGCTACCGCCGCAAGTGGAACTGCTGATCGTTGACATATATTATCCTATCGCCGACGGGCGTTAAACGGAGGTAACCATGAACGGAAAACGTTTCAGAAACGAGATCCGGAAGTTTTTCAGGCGGCTGCTGACGGCGCCGCTTGCCATGTGCGCTGTGCTTGACGACGCTGACATGGACATTCTTGTAGGTGCTGTGGAAAAGCGTACCGCCAGAGCTGAGGCTGCTGTGCTGCGCGACTTTTTTGCCCAGCACGGCATCGAAGGCGAAGAGGCCGAGCAGGCCGCGGAGCAATACCGCCGGAGGGTCAAGGATAACACTCCCGCCCCGGAGCTGCTTGACCAGCTGCGCCTGAGAGCCGAAACCGCCGAACAGGAAGCCATCAAAGCAGGTGTCACCGCAGAGGCACGTGTGCAGCTTGCCCGTCTCGGCGTCCCCGAACGCCTCAGCGCGGACGCGCTGCTGCTGGCCTCGGAGGAGCTGGAGGCAGCACGCAGAAACGGCGGAGATCCGGAAGCGATGCGAACGACGGTACGTCAGGCTCTTGAGGCCGTCGTCGCGCGGCTGCCCGGTCTGGCTGAGCCTGTCGGCTCTCCTGCCGGTACCACCGCCGGAGCACGGGGCAACTTTCCCCGGCAGGACGATGCGGCGCTGACCTTTCAGCACAGTCTTGACCGTGCACGCGCCGCAGGAGACAACGCAGCCGCAGTGAGCATCATTTCCGCAGCGGCGGCAAAGGGCATAGCCCTCAGATAGGCATGATCGCCTGCAACAACATCACGAAAGGATGATTCCATGGCTAATGTATCCGGAGGCGGTACTGTATGGAACCTGCCCAACTATGCAGGTCAGATATACAGCTCCACACCCGCCGAGACCCCCTTTCTCAATCTGATCGCCCCCAAGGCGGTCAAAACCGACAATTTCCAGTTTCCCACCGGAGTTGAGTACACCCACGAGGCAGCTTCTCAGCCCGCCATCGCCGAAACCGACTCTCTGACCGCTCCCTCTGCGCTCAGCTATGTCCGCTCTCAGGAAGCCAACGTCACCCAGATCTTCCAGGAGAAGATCAGCGTCAGCTATGCCCGCATGGCAAGCGCAGGACGCTTTGCGGGTGTTTCCGACAGCTTCAGCGCGGAGCAGACCCCCGGCGAACTGGAATTTCAGACCGCCCGCGCCCTTGAGAAAATGGCCCGCGACATCGAGTACACCTTCATCAACGGCACCTATCAGCTGTCCACCGGCTCTGACGTTGCCAACAAAACCCGCGGCATTCTCAGCGCCTGCGGCACCACACTTGATGCCCAGAACGCTCCTCTCACCCGTGCCATGCTCAGCGGCGTGCTTGCCGACGCATATGCCGCCGGCGCCACCTTTACCGACACCGTGCTGCTGTGCGGCGCTGCCGTCAAGCAGGCGCTGACCGACGCATATTCCTCCCAGTGGGGCTTTTCCGCGCCTCCCACCCGCGAGATGGGCGGCATGAACATCATGCAGATCGAAACCGATTTCGGTCTGCTGTCGGTGGTACTCAGCCGCTTTGTCCCCGCAGGCACACTCATCGGTGCAGATATCTCCTGCTGCCGGCCTGTGGAGCAGGAGGTTCCCGGCAAGGGCAACTTCTTCCGCGAGGCTCTCTCCAAAACCGGTGCCGCCGAGGAGTATCAGATCTTCGGTCAGCTTGGTCTTGACCACGGTCCGGCATGGAAGCATTTTGCCGTCACCGGCATCGGCGCAGGCGAATCCAGAACTCCCGTTCTGGTCGCCAACGCCCAGTGATCCCTTAGTCAATTAGCCTAACGGGCAGGAAACGGCTCACAGCCGATAAGTGACCACACTATTGTTATTTCTGCGCTTCGGGCTGCTGAGCCTTTCCCGCCCGCACTTCACAACCAGAAAGGAGACGCATTGTATGGACATTCCTCTGAGTACAGATACGCTCAGGGCCATGCTGTCCCAGCCCGGAGAATGCGAATGCTGTCCTCTGAGCGAAACCACGCTGCTGTGGCTGCTTTCCAGATACGGCAGCTATGAGCAGGCAGCATATCATGCTTGCATAATGCTGTCGCAGGACTGCTCCATGCGTCTGAGCGACGGCACCACGCTGCCCTCCCAGAGCCGATACTGGCTCGACCTTGCTCTGACCTTCCGCCCCAACCGCAGCGGCACAGTCGCCCGTGCCGACAGTCCGAAGAGATCAGGTGGTGCATCATGACCTGCCGTACCGATGCCGGACGCCCCGGCTGCCGCGGAGCACTGTGCCGCTCGGCACACGCTCTTCTGCGGCGGCTGCCGGTGCTCAGATACCCCGCAGGCAATGACGGCCTCCCCGATCCCGACGCTCCGCCGCTGTCAGGCTGGGTATGTGCTCTGGTCGGTCACAGTTCCGCTTCCGGAGGCAGTTCATTGGATATTCCCGGAGTAACTGGCGGTCAGCGCACCGTTCGTCTGACCATTGCTGCGGGCAGTCTTGAACCGCCCGTTCTGTCCGGTGACCGGATAGCGGTGGACGGACATGCACTGGCAGTGCTGTCCGCTGACTGTGCCGGCATTACCACCGCCGAGCTCATACCCTTTCCAACGGAGGCAGAATAATGGCACTTGCAATCAACACCTCAGCCGTCAACAACTGGCTGACTACATGCTACAACACCACCATGAGCCGTCTTTCTCTGGGGTGTGCCGCCGTGGCAGCCGAAATGGAGACCAGCGCAAAGCAGAACGCACCCTGGACCGACCGCACCGGCAACGCACGCCGCACACTTGCGGGCTTTGTCCGTCAGACCGGAGAAGACACTCTCCTCATAGGCATCGCAGGACATATGTCCTATTCTCCTAAGCTGGAGCTTTATTACAACGGACGCTATGCAATTCTGCTGCCCACGGTGGATCTTTATGCTCCGAGGATCATGGAGGCTGTGGTCAGTGCCGCTCTTTCAATGGGAGGTGCAGGCACGTGAACATGACCGCAGACATTATCGCGCAGCTGCGAAAGGCCGGAATAAGCGCCTATTATCCCGGTGTCCATGAGGGCATCTGCATTTCTCCGTACTGTGTGGTGCAGCTGCATTCCTCCTCTCTTTCCACAGCCAGAGGCGGATATGTTCGCTACCGCGTGCATCTTTATGTCCCTGCGGCTTCCCCCGATCATCTGGACGACCTTGCCGGATCCGTACGCGGAGCTCTGCTTCCCATGGAACGTGCCGGCTCGCTCAGACTGGCAAACCCGCGGGGCGCCACCGTCACAGATGATGCCTACCGTGCGGCATGCAGCTGCATCGACTACATCTCGTATTACAGCGAGCGATGAAAGGACTGACAACATGAGAACATTCACCAGCAACACCATCGTCAACATCGTGCGTGCCGAGGTGACCACTGTTGAGGAAGCACCCCGCGTGATCAGCTTCGACACGGTCATCTCCGCCGAACCTGAGCCGGTGATCAGCGAGGGCGAGGAAAGCGAACTGAGAGTACGCAACACAATCCTTGCTCAGGACTGTCTTGAGGATATCCTCAAGGGCTATGACATCACTCTCAAGGACTGCGTGCTGAGCGCAGAGCTCATGGCTCTCATTGACGGAGGTGCCATATCCGCCGCCGGCACTGATGCCTTTGCCGGATACCGCTCGCCTGTTGCGGGCGTGACCTCTGACCGCACCCGCTTCACCCTGCGCCTCTATACCGAGGAAAAGGATTACGGCGGACAGGCTGTGGGTTATTTCCGCTTCAGCTTTCCCAACTGCGTAGGTACCCCGGCAAAGTTTGAATTTGAGAACGGCACCTTTACCACGCCCGAATATCTCGTCCGCTCCCGCCCCTCCGCAGGCAGCAGTGCTCTTGTTATTGAGAGTCTTGACCGTCTGCCGGTATACTGCGCGTCGGATGACGATATCCCCGCGTCACCTGCCGCAGGCGACTGCATCACCGCCACCGCAGCCATAAGCGCAGGCGGAACAGCGCTGACCACCGGTCAGACCGCCTACTTCGACGGCGGCAGCTGGACTGCCATCGCCTGATAAAACTTACCTGAGAGGGAGCGAACCTTACTATGGACAAATACAATTCAACATCACGCGTGCAGCTGCCCGGCTGGGAGGACGACCACCCCTTTGAGGCGGTACTGAGAAGACCCTCCCTGCTGACCATGGCCGCCGAGGGCAGCATACCCAACGAGCTCATCGGCGCTGCCCAGAGACTATTCTGTGAGGGATACGACACCTCGCTCCCTCTCGACCAGCTGGGA
>JAZUOR010000152.1:0-6145 GCA_045604745.1 Acutalibacteraceae bacterium
ACTGGATAAGGCCCTGACTACATTTGGAATAATCAAGTATACCATCACCAACCTGCTGGCAATATTTGCAGGCGGCGGATTTATGTATGTTGTATTGACCAACGGAGGTATCAACGAAAATCGCGCGATGTTTGCTGTTGCCGTTGCATTCATCGTTTTTGGACTGCTGAGATTCGTGCCGCTGATAAAAACCATAGGCACGTTTACCGTCGGGAAGGCAAGAGTGCTTGATACCGTGACCGGAATAGCAACGCTTATCGTGGGTGCTGTAATGATGTGGGCAATGTGGAACGGCAAGCTGGATGCCGGCGTTATTATGGGCATCATACTTTTGTGCTATGGCGCTTACAGAACCATCAAGGCTCAGCTGCCACAGAGGCTCTCCGCTGAGGACAGGGAGATCGTAGAAGAGATAGAGGCTCAGGAAGAGTTTGAAGAAGCAATGCAGCAGATGGAAGCGCCGGAAGAAACTGATACTCAGGAAGTTATCACCGAATAAGCTGACGCGCATGAAAACGGACTGTCGGAAAAACACCGGCAGTCCGTTTTTTGTTATCTGACTCTGTAATCAGCAGAACCGGAGCTGCCGGTCAGATCGGCATAAAGAGATTCACGGCAGCGTCGGTGTGCGGAGAGTCTGTGTGGATAATGCAGGGCGATAACGGTGACACATGTACATTGGCGGCAAAAACGCTGCAGGGTGGACATGTTGCCGTTTCCGGTGTTAATCGCATAGGTTATTGATGGTTATTCAGCCTTGTTTCAAAGAACAGCATCAGTTGGTCGCGGTTAATAACTGCGAGTATGATCACCATCAGAGAAATCAGTGCAAGATTTGCCGTTGCGGCGATTGCGATATGGTTGCTCTCGTGGGTGACATCGCCGGTGGAAGGGGTGGCGCCGTCGTCTTTGCCGGCGGGAGGAGTATCAGGTGATCCGGAACTGGAGGCCGTTACCTTGAGTGCGGCAACAGTTGCTTTCAGGCTGCCGAGGGAGACAACAATGTTCTTGTTGTTGTCGGCGGTGGTCAGAGAAGCACCGTCGGCGTAGTTCACGGTCAGTCCGTAAGCGCTGAAATCGTCATAAGCGACCTTGACACTTGTGCCGTCGCTGTAAGTGATCTTGACCACCATATCGCTCAGATCAAGCTTTTCGCCTGCCTTGTAATCAGTGTCGGGCTTGTCGACGACATCAAGCGACTGAGGAACAGGAGAAGCAGGCGGAGTGGTGGGGGTATCCACTTTTTTGAAGAAGTAGAAGTTTTCGGGATAAGAGTCTGCAGCGGGATTCATGACGGCAAACGCGCTTTCGCCGGCGTTGCTCCCGCGTACGGAAACGATGTAGCAGTTGTCATCAGTGGGAAGAATGCTGTTGAATTCGATAGAGGCATCAACAGAACCGTCGATCCGCCAGTAGGAGTCTTCGCACATTTCGCCCAGAGCAAGACCCGCGCGTCCCTGTTCGTTTTCTCCGGCAGTCTGCCTGTTGAGATAAATACTGGTGCCGGGAATGCTGATGGTGTATTTGCCGGTTGCCTGGCTGGTGACCTGCCAGACGGTAGTGCTGTTTGCCAGAATATTGTTTTTGAAAGCAGCTGCTTCACCACTGAGGGTGGAAAGAGAGTTTCCGCTGCTGTCTGTAACATCAATTTCATCGGAGGTCAGCGCAATACCGTTGTAGGTGGTGTCGGGAGCCAGCCGGCCGTCTATTTCTGCCCAGACTATAGCATACAGTCCGGATGTGATCTTACCGTCGGAGAGAATGAACTGTGACTCATCAGAGGTGACAGTCAGAGGGCTGATGGTGTTGCAGGATACATCGCCAAGTCTGACCTTGACATGCTTTCCGTTTTCGGCAGCGGTAAGACTGTCCATGTTATCAATCTCAACGGTGATATCGTATGCATTGAAGAGGGAATAAGGGACGTAGTCGACCGATGAATCATCGTGTACGATGTTAACGATCATGCCTGCGGGGTCGAAAGCCTCGCCGACAGAGTAGGCCATTTTGTCGGCATCTTTTATAACCACGATAGATTCAACAGTATCGGCTCCATCGATGTCCTTGTAAAAATCTATCCGGGCTGCCTTGGCGGCATCAGTGGTAAGATAAAGATAACCGGCATCAGACAGAGCAACATAGCAGCAGACGTATTTCTTGACATCAATGTCGGTTTCGTCAATACTGACTACACTATCTGCAGACTCAATGACACAATAAAGATGATTGTTATCATAACTCCATTCGGTGGCGGCAGAGTCTGTAACCAGCGCCCATCCATTTTTGGTTATGCTGCTTTCATTGACCTCCTTGCCGGAGAGAGCCGCGGAGCTGTTGGAAAGTGTGACAGTGCAGTCGCCGTTGGCAGAGCTGAAGTCGGCAGTCCACTGGATGTCATCCTTCAGCAGCTTTTCCGCTTCTTTTTTGCCTTCGTTGACAGTATTCAGCTGAGAGGTCAGGTTACGTATTACCCCGGCGGTATTGTCGATGGTCAGAGTCTGAGTGTTCAGAGTGTTTGTCAGGGAGGCATCAGACAAAATACCGGAGTCAGCGGGCTTGTTGGTCATGACGCATTTGCCGTCAACAACAACGATATAAACGCCGTCGTCATAAACGGTGGCTAATCCGGAAGAATCATCGCTGTACGCCTTGACAAGAGGACAGATACCGGTGTCAAAAACCTTGAGCGGGTCTTCTCCGTAGTAAAATTTCATGGATTCGGTGTTATTGGCAAGGGAAAGGGTTTTCTGCGAGATACTGTCAGCGGAGTAGTCGGCGTAGTTGCACTTTATGCCGAAGTCCTCAAGAACATCAACAAAAGCGGAACAGCTGGTGTAGCGGAGGGTATACCTGTTAAGAGGTGCCTTGTCGCCCAGCGTTGCGGAATCCTCGTCATATACATAGGTGATTTCAAGAACCATTCCGCCAAGGTCAACATGCTCGCCGACGAAATAGGGGTTTTTGCTGTCATTGAATTTATCTGGCTGAGAGACCAGAGTGAGCCCGTGAACCGTGACCGGCTTTTTTTCAGCAGGGGCGAGAAGATCGTTTTTGTTTTTGACGGTCGTGACATCGGTTTCGCTTGTGTCAGTTTCGATGGTGTCTGCTGCACTGACATCTGTTCCGCTGGAAACAGCGGCGTCAGCGCCTTCGGCAGAGGCTATACGGCCCATAGTCATGGGCAGAAAGGTCAGCATAAGACAAAGCACAAGGAGTAGAGCGGCGCGCTTAACGCCAAAACGGCTTATAGCTGTGAGGACGGATGATTTCAATTTTTGAGCATGACCATTCATCATGATTTCCTCCGTAATGTAAGAAATTTTGTTTATTGTACCATTCTGCAAGGAGAGAATCAATCTGAAATTTATACGAGATTGTTTAGATGTTTTTGTGTATTACAATACGAAGCGAAATTGCCCGCACCGTGAGCGGGTTTTTATGCGCCTCGTTGTGTGATGATGGTTTTTGTACTGCAACAAAAATCCCTCCGGTCATGCCGGAGGGATGAATGTATGAAATCCAATCAGTCAATAACCGAAAGCACCGCCTGAGCCACCTTGTCGCTCACGGCTCCGGTGCCGCCGTAGACGTACACGTCACCCTTGTCGAGGATGGAGACAAGGGACAGCATCCCGGCAGTTGCGTCGTCACTCGCCAGCAGGACGGGAATGCCGAGCTTTGCGGCATGACCGCCGCCTGCAAGTGCATCGGGGAAGTTTTTGCCGGTGGCAAGAGCAACGCCCTTGCCCTCGAAAAGACCGGCAAAGCGGGAGACGATGGCAAGACCGGTGGCATAGCGGTCCTCGCCGCTGATGCGCTCTACGGAAATGCCAAGCTGTTCTATGCTGGCCTTTCCTGCTGCGGACACGGCAGACTCACCGCCGGAAAGAAATGCTTTTGTGCAGCCGGTGCCGGCAGCGAACTGAGCCACGGCAGACTGGATCCCGCTCTTTGCGCCAATATACAGAATGGGGCTGCCCTCGATGGCAGCGACAGGACTGATAGCCAGTGCGTCGGGGAAATTGTCCGCGCTGACAAAATAAAGAGCTTCAAAGGGCTTTCCGGTCAGACGGGCAAGCTCCTGTGCGATAAGCACGCCGGTGGCGTAGCGGTCGGCACCGGCAAGGCGGGTGCAGGCCACTCCGGCGGAGACAAGGTCGCTCTGTACAGCAGAGGACACAGCCGACTGACCGCCGAGAATATAGGCCTTGCCTGCGCCCAGACGGGCTACTTCGTTCATCAGGCGTTCCTCGGCTCCGGTCTTTCCGGTGGTCAGCAGAATGGGAGCGTCAGCAGCAGCGGAAAGGGGAACTCCCGCCAGCGCGTCGGGATAGCTGCTTCCGCTGGCAATGATGACCGTGTCTGCGCGTTCCCAGCCCATTGCGCTTATCATTGCAGCGGTGTCTATGCGGTTCTCACCGCCCGCTCTGCGGATCTGCGCAGGGGTAACGACCGGTGGAACGGTGGTAGTAGTTGTAGTGGGAGCTGTTGTGGAGGCAGTGGTGCTTGTTGTCTGTGTGGCCGAAGCTGTTGTGGTAGTAGTTGTTGTTGTTGTGGTAGTTGTTGTAGTGGTTGAGGATGTAGTGGCAGTTGTTCTGGTAGTGGGGCCAAGGGGATTGTAGCCGTCAACTATGGGTGCGGCAGTGGTGGTCACGGTCGGAACAGCCGATGAAGGAGCTGTCGTAGTGGCGGTCGTTGTGGTAAAGGTTCCCTTGGGCAGAAAATGATAGGTCCTGTGAAGGCCGTCGGCAATGGCGGCAGCGATCTTGTCGGTGTTGTTGATGATCCACAGAGCCGAGTCGGCCTTGTCGTGGAACTCCACCTCCAGCAGAATGGACTGCATGCCGAATCCGCCCGGATCGCGCACTTCGCCGTAGCCCACGCCGTTGAGATAGGTCATGCCGTTGATAGAGCGGTCCACATCATCGGGGAAGGGAGCAATGGCGGAAATACTGCTCACAAGGTTGTCCGCCATCAGCTTGTTCTGGGCATTGCCGGGGTAGTAGTAGCTCTGAGTGCCGTTGACCTTGCTGGAGGTTCCGGTAGCGTTGGAATGTATGGCAAGGTAAATATCCGCGCCCAGTCGGTATGCTTCATAGGGGCGGTTGAATTTGGTGATGGGAGTGGCGTAGTCGGAAAGATAAACGATGCAGTCGTAGCGGCTTTCGAGAATGGCCTTGAGGGAGACTGCCACACGGGTCATCTGTTCGCACTCATTGGTGTTGCCCACAGCGAAAGGATTATGGGGCTGACGGGAGGGAGAAAGGTAAATGACCGGCAGCTTCTTTGTGCAGTCGATGCTGCCCGGAGAGAGGCAGTGGTTGTGTACAGCTGCCGCAGTGCGGATGATCCAGCCGTTGACATCGCCGTAGCGCACCTCGTACCATGTCTTGCCTGCGCCGTCGTCGCTGTAGCCAAGCACCACCATGCGCTCATTTTTGCTGACGGTGGCAACGGCGGGATTCTGGTCGCCGGGGCCGGTGCGCAGGGTGTATTTTTCCACGGTGACCTGAGCCATGCGCTTGAGATAGTTGGTGTGGGGGTCAACGGTGGAGGAGTAAGCGGTGACTGCATTGACCTCTGCCGAGCTTACCCAGCCGGAAATGTTTGAGGAATAGAGAATGCTGTACCAGAGCACGCCGTCGGAACCGGTCTGGCTGCCGGTGATATGGAACGAATTGTTCTGCGCGGCGGAGGCCTTCTGAGCGGCAAAGGGTGACGGACTTTCACGCACCGCAGCCGTTCCGGAGGTCACGACCACCACCTCGGCGTTCATGGCGTGAGCTCTGGCGGAGGGCACAGCCGCAAAAACAGTCAGCAGCAGGCACAGGCACATAATGACGGACAGAATCTTTTTCAATGACATTGCAGTTTCCCCTCTGGTTTATATGATTATAGAAAAATCACGGCACCGCACGCAGCGGCACCGTGATACATAATAGCAGAGTTTCTCTTTTTACGCAACCGGACAGGGGCAGTTGTTACACAATGGTAACAGAATGTTCACATGGCGGGTTCCACGAAGGGAATGCCGAAGTACTGGGTCAGAGAAAGCACCACGTTGCGGGCGATCTCGTCTATGTTGTCGGCTATCCACAGAGCATCCTCGGTGTTGTCATGGTAGGCGAACTCGATGAGCACAGCC
>JAZUOR010000153.1:0-10755 GCA_045604745.1 Acutalibacteraceae bacterium
ACCGACGGAAGCGGAAGAGGACTGGATAATGGCAGTAAGCACAGTACCGGCAAGTACACCGAAGATGGGGTTGGAGAACAGCACCATCAGCTGGTGAAAATCCTCGTTGGCGGCAAGAGGCTTTACAGCGGCGGACATGGATTCCATTCCGAACATGAGGGTAGCAAAGCCAAGCAGAATAAGACCGGTGTCATTCTGCTTCTGCCGCTTGCAGAACATGTACAGGATGATACCAATAAATGCAAGTATCGGAGTGAAAGAGGAGGGCTTGAGAAGCTGGAGAAGAAACACATCGTTGCCCTCGATGCCCGAAAGGCTGAGCAGCCACGAGGTTACGGAGGTACCGAGGTTTGCACCCATGATAACTCCGATGGCGTGCTGAAGCTGCATGATGCCGGAGTTGACAAAGCCCACCACCATGACCGTGGTAGCCGAGCTGCTCTGAATGACAGCCGTTACGCCCAGACCGAGCAGAAAACCCTTCAGCGGACTTGAGGTCAGGTTGGCAAGGATATTTTTGAGCTGGCTTCCGGCACGCTTTTCAAGGGCATTGCCCATTACGTTCATTCCGAAGAGGAACAGTGCCAGTCCGCCCAGCAGAGACAGTGCGTTGAAAATAAAATCACTCATGTAAACACGACCTTTGTCTTTATTATTCTCGGTTCCGGATAATATAGTAGTGCTTCAAGATTAAAAAATGAACACATCAGGGTTAAATCTGTGTAAAACGGAGCGGAAATCCTGTCAGCTAATCTTATAGCCGATGCCGCGTATGGTCTCAATCAGCGTTCCGCATTCACCCAGCTTGGTGCGCAGAGTACGAATGTGAACGTCAACAGTGCGGCTCTCTCCGTCGTAGTCGAAGCCCCACACCTGCCGCAGTATCTGGTCGCGGCTGAGCACGATGCCCCGGTTGTTGAGCAGCAGACAGAGCAGGTCAAATTCCTTGAGAGTAAGAGAGACATCGGTGTCGCCCACGCTGACTTTGTATGCCGGCTGCGAGACATACAGACTGCCTGCACGGAAAACGCCGTCGGTTCCTGAGGAGTGCACCGGACCTGAGGAGCGGCGCAGCAGGGCCTTGATTCTGGAAATCAGCTCCAGCATACCGAAGGGTTTTGCAACGTAATCATCGGCACCGTTGTCAAGGCCGATGACCTTGTCATATTCTGAAGATTTCGCGGTCAGCATTATAACCGGCAGCATGCGCGTGTCTTCCCGGCTGCGAAGTCTGCGCAGGATCTCGATTCCGTTTTCCTCCGGAAGCATGATGTCTAGAAGAAGCAGCTGAGGTATTTCCTTTTCAAGTGCCGCCCAGAATTCCGAGGGACGCTCAAAGCCTGCTGCCTCAAGTCCGGAGCCTGAAAGGGCATAAACGGTCATCTCACGTATGCTCTTATCATCCTCAAGAATGTATATCATGACTTAGCACCGCCTTGTCTTTGGTTACGATGATATGTTAGCATCTGCTGGCCGGGATGTCAACGAAAGAGAGTGTAACTTTCAAAGCGAAGATGCGGTGCATCATGCGGCATTGCAGACAGAAAAAACGGTATTGTGCCGCCAGATTGTGATACTTTTCCAATTATCCCCAATATATTGCGTCCGGGTATTGAACAAAGGCGTGAATGTGTGGTATAATACTACAAATATTGCGTGAGGTGACGGATGTATGGAAAACAACATGGATATTGTCAGTACCGATACCGGCGAACAGGCCGCAGAGCAGGCTGCCGGTGTTGCGGTTCAGGAAAAGCCTGAACGCTCACATCTTGCACTTAAGCGTACTATTGGCATAATACTTGTGATTCTTTTCTTCGCCCTGCTGGGAGTTCTTGCCGTCTATGTCGGAAAGCCTCTGCTCGATACCATCTTCGGCGGAGAGGGCGACGCTGCCGGTGCTTTCCAGAAAATCGTTGACGACAACCCGCTGGCCGGCAGACTCATTTATGTCGGCGTTCAGATACTCCAGGTGTTCATTGCCTTTATTCCCGGAGAGGTAGTTGAGATAGCCGGCGGTCTTGCCTTCGGTGCCATTGAGGGTATGCTGCTTTCTCTGCTTGGTGTTGCCATTGGCTCAGGCATTATTTTTACCCTGACCAAGACTCTTGGCATGAAGTTCGTGGAGCTTTTTGTCAGCCGTGAAAAAATCAATGAGCTCAGGTTTATCCGTGACGGACGCAACCTTGAGTGGCTTGTGTTCTGCGTTTTCTTTATTCCGGGTACGCCAAAGGATCTGCTGACCTACGTGGTGGGTCTGACCAGAATGAAGCTGGTTCCGTTCCTTGCCATTTCCCTGCTTGCCAGAGTGCCCTCGGTGCTCTCCTCCACATGGGGCGGAGATGCCATAATGAACGGTCAGTACACCAAGGCGATTATTATCTTCGGCGTTGCCCTCGTGTTCAGTGTCGTCGGATTGCTTCTGTATAAGGGCATCCAGAAACGCAACAAGGCAAAAGCAGCGCAGGATCCTGCCGGAAGCAACACCGAGCAGGCATAATAAATCCGTTTGTAATTCAAACGGCATCGGAGAGGATAGCATTGTACAGATTTTTCAAACGTTTCTTTGATATAGTGCTTTCACTGCTGGGCATCATAATCCTGTTTCCGGTTATGCTTGCTGCCGGTCTTGCTGTGGCTTTTTCGTCCAGAGGGCCGGTCCTTTTCAGGCAGACACGCATAGGAGCGGGGAAAAGTCTTTTCACTATATATAAGTTCCGTTCCATGTATGTTGACACCCCGAAAAACATGCCGACCAATATGCTCCAATCAGCTGACAGCTACATCACGCCGGTTGGTAAGTTTCTGCGAAGGACAAGCATTGACGAGCTGCCTCAGCTTTTCAACATACTCAAAGGCGATATGTCGGTGGTCGGACCGCGTCCGGCTCTGCCGAACCAGACAAATCTCCTTGCCGAGCGGGATAAATACGGCGCAAACGATATACGTCCCGGCCTGACCGGATGGGCTCAGATCAACGGACGGGATGAGCTTACCGATGAGGTCAAGGCCCGTTTTGACGGCGAATACTGCCGCAGAATCAGCTTGTGGTTTGATATCAAATGCCTGTTCATGACTGTCGGCAAGGTGGCAACCACCGAGGGTGTCGTGGAGGGCGGTTCCTGCGGTTCAGAAAAAAGCAGCGGCGATTCAGAAGAATGTATGCCGGACTGACTGGAGATAATCAGCGATGAAACAGAAACTCAGACGGCTCTTTTATGTGCTTGCAGACGCTCTGCTGTGCATGCTCAGCATGTATGCGGCGGTGTGGCTGCGCTTTGAGGGACATATTGAGCAGCACTATATCGACAACATGTGGTTCTATATGGCGGTAGCTGTGATCACCGTCTGCGGAGCCGGTTCTGTTGTGGGCTCCTACAGCGGAATGTGGGAATTCTGGGGGCTGTCCGACACATTGCGTCAGGTGATCTGTGCGGGCTTTTCCGGATTTGTATTTCTTGTAATCAAATACACCGGCCTCAATTATATGCTGAATCCCGAAATGCGCATTTCCGGTTCCATAACGGTAATCTACTGCTTCCTTATTCTGATAATGACCGTGGCACTGAGAACTCTGCCGCGATTCGGTCAGTGGATGCGCGCCGAAAGCTCCGCCAGAAGAAATTCACGCGCCATAGTGATCGGAGCCGGTACTACCGGTGCCATGCTGGTCAAGCGTATGCAGGAGAGCGCGGAAAGCGATATTTACCCCGTGGCAATCGTTGACAATGATGCCGACAAGCGCAACATGCGCCTTGCGGGTGTTCCGATCGGCGGCAGTGTGGAAGATATTCCGGAAATGGTCAGAAAATACAAGGCCACCGAGGCGGTTCTGGCTCTGCCCAACATAAGTGCCGGAGATCTTACGGCAATATACCGTGTGTGCGGTGATGCCGGTCTGCGTCTTCGTATATTCCGCGACTCGGTCGATGCCGAGGACTTCCTGGCAGGAAACAAATTTGCACTGCGGGACGTTTCCATCGAGGACCTGCTGTTCCGTGATTCCATAAAGCCGGATATGAGCGGAGTGTTCGCCATGCTTCAGGAAAAAACGGTGCTCGTTACCGGCGGAGCAGGCTCCATCGGCAGCGAGATCTGCCGTCAGGTGCTTGAGAACGGCTGCGGCAAGCTCATAATTTTCGACATTCATGAAAACGGCCTTTTTGAGATCAACGAAGAACTCAGAGAAAGATTTGATGAATCCAAATATAAGCTTGTGGTGGGTTCGGTACGCGACCGCATGAAGCTGGATCAGGTGTTTGAAATGTACAAGCCGGATCTGGTTCTCCACGCAGCGGCGCATAAGCATGTACCCATGATGGAGCTCAATCCCGTCGAGGCAGTCAAGAACAATGTGTTCGGTACGCTCAACGTCCTGCTTGCTGCAAAGGAGCATAAGACAGAGAGGTGCATTCTGATATCCACCGACAAGGCGGTACATCCGACCAACATCATGGGTGCGACCAAGCGGGTGGCCGAGCTGCTGGTGCAGAATCTCAACGGAAGAGACTGTCACATGGCAGCTGTACGTTTCGGTAATGTGCTTGGCTCCAACGGAAGTGTGGTGCCCACCTTCCGCCGCCAGATAGCTGATGGCGGGCCGGTCACAGTCACTCACAAGGACATTGTGAGATACTTCATGACCATTCCGGAAGCAGTATCGCTGGTGCTTACCGCAGGGACCATGGCAAAGGGCGGTGAAGTGTTTCTGCTGGATATGGGCAAGCCGGTCAGGATTTATGACCTTGCCTCCGACCTTATCAAGCTGTCCGGTCTCAAGCCCGGTGTGGACATCGCCATAGAGATAACCGGTCTGCGTCCGGGAGAGAAGCTCTACGAAGAACTGGTTCAGGACAACGAAAAGGTAGAGTACACGGCAAATGAAAAGATCTTTATGGCCAAGGGACATGTACCGGAGTCGGATAAGCTGAACTCCGACCTGGATGCCATACGCATAGCTATCGATAAAGGAGCCGATGAGGATGAGATACGCCGGCTGACCTTCGCGGCAATTGAAGATACGCAGAATGCGCCGCCGGTCTACAGTGCACAATCCGACTCCGCCGCCAGATAAATAAACAGGCGCCGCACTGCTGTTGTGAACTGCAGTGCGGCATCTTTTTTGTTTGCAGCTGTGATTTCAGGAAAACCATTATCCATGCGTTTTGGAAAGCTCGATGAGTTTCTGGGCGGCGGGGGAGAGCGTAATGCCTCCGTTATAGCATATTCCGATGGATCTGTGAGGAACTGCGGGCTGCAGATTGACCTCGAACAGTTTTTTCTCCTCAAGAATGCTTTTGGAAAATTCACTGATAACGCATGCAACACCGAGTCCGATACCGGCAAAATCCAGCAGCAGATCGTGGGCACCCAGCTCAACTCCGGGAGCAAGCATTACTCCGTTTTTCTGAAAATGGCGGTTGACCCACCGTCGCGAATTGGATTTTTCCTCCAGCATGATCAGCGGCTGCGCGGCAAGCTCGGCGGGAGATACAATGCGTCCTTTCAGATGCGCAAAATCCTCGGAGGCAACAAACACGTCGTGCACCGGCAGGCATTCCTCAAACACAACGCTGTCACCGTCAGCAGGGAGATTGACATAGCCTATGTCAATGCTGCCCGACTGAAGCAGCTGAAGGGTTTCTGTGGTTGTTCGGTTGGTCATGGAAAGGGAAACGTTCGGATACATGTCGTGAAATTTTCTGATTATGGGGACAAGAAACCACTTGGACACGGTGTCGCTTGCTCCGATGCGAAGCTCACCGGCATCCAGCTGTGAGAGCATGCGCATCCGGCTCTCGCCGGCGTCCAGCATGCCCATAGCGCTTGAAACATATCCTTTCAGCAGCTCGCCCTCACGGGTGAGAACAACACCCTTGGCGCCGCGCTCAAACAGCTTTACACCAAGTGCCTGCTCCAGCCTCCGCACCGACTGGCTCACAGCCGGCTGGGATATATAAAGGGTACGTGCCGCATCGGATATGCTGCCGTATTCTGCAACGGTTCCAAACACTCTGTACAGGTCAAGGCTTGCGTCCAAAGCATATCACCTCATGATATAATTATTGCTTATAGCTAATATAATAAATCATATCTTTACTTATATCAAGTGGTGGTATATAATAATTCTGAAGTTAAACAGCAAACAATAAGAAATAAATATCAATTTTCTGGAGGGCTGATCATGAGATCTGTTGGTACCGTTTCAAGAGGCATTAGAACACCGGTTATCCGTGAGGGCGACGATCTTGTCACTCTGGTTGCTGACAGCGTTGTTACCGCATCCCAGACCGATGGCTTTGAATTCCGCGACAGAGATATCGTCTGCGTCACTGAGTCCATTGTGGCTCGTGCTTATGGCAACTATGCCTCCACCGATGCCATTGCCAAGGATGTTGCGGCAAAGCTGGGCTCGGATACTGTCGGTGTTATTTTCCCGATCCTTTCCCGCAACCGGTTTGCCATCTGTCTGCGCGGAATTGCCAGCGGAGTCAAGAAGATTTATCTCATGCTCAGCTATCCCGCCGATGAAGTGGGCAACCACCTCTTTGACGAGGATCTTCTTGACGAAAAGGGCGTAAATCCCTGGAGTGATGTTATCGACGAGCAGCGCTATCGCGAGCTGTTCGGCTATCCCGTCCATCCCTTCACCGGAATCGACTATGTTGCCTATTACAGCGAAGTGATCCGTGAGTGCGGCTGCGAGGCAGAGGTCATTTTTGCAAATCACTGCGAAAGCATTCTTGATTACACCAAGTATGTCATCAACTGCGACATCCACACCCGCGAGCGCACCAAGCGCAGGCTCCTCAAGGCGGGAGCCGAGGTGGTGCTGTCCATGACCGACATTCTGACCGCACCCGTTGATGGCAGCGGATATAACGAGCAGTACGGCCTGCTGGGTTCCAACAAGGCCACCGAGGACACTGTCAAGCTGTTCCCCCGCGATTGTCAGAGCTTTGTTGATGCCCTGCAGCAGCAGCTCATCGACCGCACAGGCAAAAACATCGAGGTTATGATCTACGGCGACGGTGCGTTCAAGGATCCCGCCGGAAAGATCTGGGAACTTGCCGATCCCGTCGTTTCTCCCGCGTGTACTGCCGGTCTGCTTGGTACTCCCAACGAGCTCAAGCTCAAATATCTTGCCGACAATGAATTTGCCGGTCTTTCCGGACAGGAGCTGGCAGATGCCATCAAGAATTCCATCCACGCCAAGGACAGCGACCTTAAGGGAAATATGGCGTCGGAAGGCACTACTCCCCGTCAGCTCACCGATCTTATCGGCTCCCTTTCCGACCTGACCTCCGGTTCCGGCGACAAGGGCACTCCCGTTGTCTTTATTCAGGGTTACTTTGACAACTACGCACAGGACTGATTAACAGAACAGTCAATCTATAAATTAAGGAGAGAAAGCGATGAGCGGATTAGTCGGAATGCTTAACCTGAACTCTGGCATCGACCCGATCAGCAGCGTTAACGTTTTGGATCT
Source organism: Acutalibacteraceae bacterium (assembly GCA_045604745.1). Lineage (GTDB taxonomy): Bacteria > Bacillota > Clostridia > Oscillospirales > Acutalibacteraceae > SIG598. Next base: position 7,490 of record JAZUOR010000153.1, read on the forward strand.
CGACAAGGCGGTAAGCTTGCAGAAGCACCGCGGTCCCGACGGAACCGGTGCGTGCGCATACGTCTTTGAAGACTCCGGAGAGGCATACTACGCCTCAGCGGCCTCTGCTCTTGCGGACGGAAGAAAATTTGACGGAATAATTGGATTTAATCGCTTTGTCTCCCGTAGATGCTCAGTGCCGGTTTCGCAGCCTTATATTTCCCGTGACGGGAAATACATAGTTGCGTTCGATGGAGAGTTATTCAATCGGTCGGAGCTTTGTGCACTGCTGAATGGAACAGACGATGCTCCTGTGTCTGATTCTGACGAAGAACTGGTTCTTAACCTTTATCTCAGATATGGCATAAATGACGCCCTTGCGCGGCTCAACGGTATGTTTGCGCTGGCGATTATCGATCTTGGCAGCAGGCTTGCGTATATTGCAAGAGACCGCATGGGAATCAAGCCGCTTTATTATTCACTGTACCGCGGACAGCTGCTGTTTGCCTCTGAGGTAAAGTGCTTTACAGCTTTCAGCCAGTTTGAAAGAGAGCTTGACCGCAGTGCCTTCAATGCCCGTCTCATCTTCTCCCGTCCGTCCGATAAGGTACTGCTCAAGGATGTCCTGATGGTCAGTCCGGGGCAATATATAGCTGCCCGTTATGACGGTATGACCGAGCGGTGCGATTACTTTGACATCAACTCGTATGAAAGAGATGCCGGATATTCCAGCATAAAGGATGCACTTGCAGACTTTACCGATATTTTTGAGGATGCAGTCAGAAGACAGCTTGAGTTCGATGTTCCCTTCACAACACAGGTTTCAGGCGGTATAGATTCAACCCTTGTGAATTATTACGTCAAAAAAATCAAGGGAGAAAGCCATAACAGCGGTATTTCGATAATCGACGGTACCGGCGATGCGGGCGAAGAATACTGGATAGACCGTGTTGCTGATGAGCTTGGGCTTCAGCTGCACAAGTACCAGCTGGACGATGCGTTCTTCATGGAACATTACCTTGACCTTGTCTGGTATAACGATGCCCCGCTGTATAAGCCGTATTTTACTTCCTTCTTCAAAATGGCGCATTCGGCAAAAGATATGGCAAGGATCATGCTCAGCGGTGAGGGCGCAGATGAAACTGCCGGTGGCTACGGACGCTTTGCTGCCGGGGCATTCCAGCCGTTCTTTACCCAGAGGGGAATAAGCGGCAATGGGATAAAAACATATCCGGGCTTTGCCGAATATGAAGTGCATTCCGATTCAACCATGACCGGTTTTACCATCATGGATTATGACAATACCGAAGAGCTTATCGCCGAGCAGGTGGCTGTTTTCTCGTCCTTCACGGGAAGTAATTTTGAAAAGCAGCTTAAATACGAGACCCGCTGCCGGCTGCCCGAATCGTTTATGCGTCAGGAGAAAATGGCTTCGGCAAACTCTGTGCAGATAAGAGTACCGCTGGTTGACAATAAGGTATATGATTTCATTGCCACCCTGCCGGAAAAAATGCTGCTGGCATTCTCCTCTGATTCTCCGATAGGCCTGTCGGACAATCCCTTCGAATGGATACAGGGAAAGTACATCCTGAAAGAGCTGTGTGCTGAAAAAATGGGACGTGACTTTGCCTACCGAAACAAAAGAATAATCGTCTTTGACGAAAGAAATATCATCAAATCCGAAGCATTCCGCACCATGTTCTACGAAAAGATCCTGCCTTCCATGAAAAAAAGGCAGCTTGTTGACGCTCAGAAGGTTGAAGAATGGTACAGAAACATTCCCGTTATCAGCCAGAGCGATTTCAACATGATGTGGAGAGCCATCGGACTGGAAAACTGGTGTCAGCTTTTCCTTGATAAATAAAGATTACTCAGCAGCCGGAAACCGCGCTTAAGGCTAATTGCAAACAAGTTCACTTCAAGAATCCATGTAATTCGGATTCTTGAAGTAACCGGTAGATTTGGAATTAGTGCAGTAGTTTCCGGCTGTAATGTTTTCGCCGTATTACTTCTGAAAATACAGGAGAGTGAAGATGCAATGCTTACAGATGGGAACAGGTGGCAGCCGGAAAGCTCCGGCAAGGTGAAAATACACAGCCCTGCCGAGCTGGAAGACATGGTAGAGTTCTACGGCTTTCTGCCTTATTTCAAGTGCCGCATTCCGGGGTTTTCCGTTGAGGAGTACTGCTCTGCGGAGAACTGGTGGAGCGGAGATCCGGAGCGTGACCCGTGGGAATGGCGCGCCATAGTTGCCGCCAACGGACGCGTGGCATATGGAAAGCTGTTTGAAAACAAGGCGGGCTTTGTTTCGAAGAAGTGGTATCCGGTTCTTGCGTCGTTCCGCCGGGAGGGCTATGACTTTGATGCCCGCTGGGACGATGGCCTTGCCACACGTAAAGAAAAGCTGGTGATGGACGTTCTCGAAAGCGGAGAGAGCATTCCGTCCTTTGAACTGAAGCGCCTGTCCGGATTCGGCGGAGACGGAGAAAAGGGTTTTGAGTCGGTGGTCACAAAGCTGATGATGCGCACATACATCACCGTCCGCGACTTCCGCCGCAGGGTCAATGCACGCGGCGAAGAATACGGCTGGGCGGTGTCGGTATACTCCACGCCGGAATCACTCTGGGGCCGTGAATCTGTGACCTCGGCATATGAACTTGAGCCGGATCAGGCCATGCAGGAGCTTATCAGCCATGTGAAAGGTATGTTTTCCTGCGCTGACGAAAAGGCCATAAGAAAGCTGCTGAAATAAAAAAATGCTTGCGCGACCGGAACGGTAGTGCAAGCATTTTTTTGTATATGTCAGTCTTCCTGTGCCACCACAGCAATACCCAGATCGGCAAGCTGTGCAGCGTCAACCTCGCCGGGAGCGTTGGTCATAGGCTCGCTGGCGTCCTTTACCTTGGGGAAGGCAAGCACATCGCGCAGGGAGTCTGCCTTGCGCATAAGCATGACCAGTCGGTCAACACCGATGCCCATGCCGCCGTGAGGAGGTGCACCGTACTTGAATGCGTTGGTCAGGAAGCCGAACTTCTTCTCAGCATCTTCGTCTGAAATACCCAGTGCGCTGAACATCTTTGCCTGAAGCTCCGGATCAGTAATTCGGATGGAGCCGCTGGACAGCTCAATTCCGTTGAGCACAAGGTCGTAAGCCTGAGCGCGAACCTTGCCGGGATCGCTGTCGAGGTACTGGATGCACTCCTTGAGGGGAGAGGTGAAGGGATGGTGCATGGCATCCCAGCCGCCAAGTCGGATCGTAGCCATGTCGTTCTGTGGGCCAAGGAGTT
>JAZUOR010000154.1:0-7472 GCA_045604745.1 Acutalibacteraceae bacterium
TCGATGCTGTAGATATACGCATAATCATCGCCTATTACGGTGAACAGCGGAGCATCTGTGTCTCCTGCCAGAATATACTCATCCGTTCCGATTTCGCTGATCTCCACCGACTTGCTTTTACCGGTAACGGTGTTGCAGGCAAGCACACCGTCCCTGGCTTCGTCCCCGTCGTCAGCGCTGCAGATACCGGCGAGGATATAGCCGTTCCGGCTGACTTCAAGCTGATCGGAAGCGTCAAAGCGTGTACCCTCCGGTGCTTTGATTGTACTCATCTCAGCTCCGTTCACAAAGTAACGAAGGCTGTTTATTTCGGAAACAGCGGTTATCACTGACAGGTCATCGCTGCGCACGGCACTGTCGGAGGCCTGCGCCTCTGAGCTTATGACCGACACCGGCTCTCCATCCAAGCTGAACAAAGCGGCATTTCCGTCTGAGTCGTTCCTGATATATCCTGACAGGTCGGGCAGGGGATAAATATCATACGGACTGTCACCCAGTTCTTCCCGACAGATCATTTCAACCGCATTTTCAGGAGCATCCATATCAACGCAGATGTATTTGACGCTGCCGTAATCTCCGCCAAGTGTATCGACAGGACCGATCAGCACACGGCTGCCATCTGTCCTGCATACGCTGCTGTAGCTCAGATAATCGTCCGGATCCAGCACCAGCAGAGGTTCCTCGCTTCTGTAACCGTCTCCCAGCGAGACAAGCCTGCTGATCACCACGGTGCGGTCGTCGTCCGAGGGGAAGGAAACGATATATCCTGTCCCGTTCTCCTGCTCTGCGTTTCTGAACCAGAGCTCAATGCTTCTGCACTCATTCAGAGCGAGCACATCGGTTAATCCTTCGCGTAAAACTCCCATGTTCTGATCCCGGTAGCCTATGAAGACCTCTCCGCTTTCTGTTGCCGCAGAGAAAAGATTGTCGCCGTGCTCCATGAGATAACAGACATTGGAACCGCACCTGTAGACGGAGTGCTGCACACCGCTGGAGCAGTCTATAAAGTAGAGGCTTTCGTTCATGCTCACCGATATCATGTCGTCGGTTATGGAGCAGTAACGATGGTCCAGAATAGATAACGCTCCAAATAACGATTCTTCGTCGGAGGTGACGACTGTCTCCCAGACCAGCCGGTTGTCGGTCAGGTCGTATTTTTTAAGCACGCCGGGATTGTCGTAGTTCTCCATGTCAGGACAGAAAACAACATATGAGCTGCCGCCGTCACACACTCCTGCCCCATAGATCATTTCGATATCCGTCGGTTCTGTGATGTGGCGGTTGAGCGTGCCGCTGTTTACGTCGGCGGAAAACACCTCAAAGGTCAGACTCCCGTTCCCGCCGTCGACGATATAGCCGCCGGTAAAGGTGCTGTTGTCGGTGGAAAAGGTACACAAAAGCTTATCCGACACGGGATATTTATAATGCATGGAGTTATATACTCCGGTAATTATATCCAGAGACTCCTCGACCAGCACATCGGTTTTACTCCGCACAGAGCCGTCCTTCGTGTTGAGGAACACAATGCGGTAGTCCTCGTGCAGAAGATCAATGTTTACGATATTGCTGCAAAGCACCGCTGCCACAGACCGATCCTCCGAAATGCCGATTATGTTCGCTTTCGACTCTTCCGCGGTGTATCTCCACAGCTCTTCGCCGGTTTCAAAGGAGCGGCAAAGGATGTCTCTTTCTTCGCATATAAAGGAACCATCCGCTCCTGCGAAGCACTGGCTGTCATATGCATGACTGCTCATCCACAGCTGTTCACCGGTGACCGTGTCATGGCAGTACATCGTTCCGTCGGGATCGTTCAGGACGATATATCTGCCGTCGGCGCTGAGACAGTAGTTAGCAATCGACACATCCTGTGCGATAACGGTCTGGCGGCTGATGGACCGGGAGCGAGGATTGAATAAATCCAGCACCTCAATGAGTACTCTCTCCGCCTGAGGATAATAGGGACGCAGCTCATCCCCATCGGCAAGAGCAGACAGGGCAAGCTCAAGTGCAGCGCCGTTGTTTCCGCTCTCCAGCTCTTCCATCGCCGATTCTGTCAGCAGGGCAGACTCACGCAGCTGCAGCTCGATCTTCTGCTGCTCCAGCTCCTGGTTTTTCATTTCCAGTTCAGCATTCTGCCGGTCTATCTGCATGTTTTTGACCATGAGCATCGCCGTAAAGGAAAGCACCACCGCCATAACCAGCGAGGCAACGGAAAGGAAGCGTTTTCTCTGGCGGTACTGCTCACGTCTGACCAGCTCGTCGTAGGAACATCCCAGCATGGCTGCCAGCAGGCGCAGGCTTTCCTGCCCCACCTTTTTCACCGCGCCTGCTGTGCCGGCTGCACGGACATCCAGAGCCAGAGGCTCCACACTGACCATATTCCCGTCGGCATCGCTGAACTGAGTCAGTCCGGGCGGGAAGACAACCTCCGGCTCACCGGAAGCCAGCACGGCAAAAACCTTTTTTCTGTCGTGACGGGAAAGAAAATATTCCACCTCCCGCGCCACCCACGGCGACTGCACGGATTCCTCCGAGCAGATGACTATCAGGTGTTCGGATGCGTCAAGGGCGCGGCAGATCTCCTCCGAAAGGCTGCTGGAAACGGTCAGCTCCTCTACGTCACGGAAAACGCGCCCCATCCGTTTTTCGGCTATACCCAGTCCACGCGGTATTCTGTACTGTTCGATGCGGGTGTGAAGTGCTTTTGCCACGGCCGAGTCACGCGGCGCGTGTCGATAACTTATAAAGGCTGTGTATTTCTTCTCCATTGTCAGCATTCTCCTTGCAGCATTTGATTTACATGCCTGATTGACGGCATCTTCGGTGAAGAGGAATTGCCGGGGCTGCATGCCCCGACTTTTTCCGAATTGAATGATTCTGTTTTGTAAGCTGTTGTTCTTTTTTTATCCTGAGCTGATGCTGAACCATACATCAGGACGAAAGCCCGGTATCACACCAGCCCGCAAGATACCTGCGCAGGACAGTGGCGTCGATCAGATTCACCTCGCCGTCGGCGTTGACGTCGGAGTTTGATTCGTCGATTATCACGCCGGGCCAGTCAGCAAGGTATCTGCGCAGGATGGTCAGGTCGATCATGGTCACCTCGCCGTCGCCGTTGACGTCGCCGGGGAGGCGGCTGCCTGACTCAACAACAGCATAATGGCTGAAGCTGGTCGCCTCAAACACAAGCATATCTCCTTCTACGCTTGCCATCATCAGTTCAATCGTTCTGTCATCGTTGATGTGATACACAAAGCAATAACTCTTGTTGAAGCCGTCCGGAACAGGAACCGAAACCGTAACCGGCTTTGACGGCTGTACTCTTACTCCGTTGCTTTCGAAATATGCGTCAAAAATATATATCCCGTCGCCATAGTCGCTCATTGCAAAGTAGCTTTCATCATCCTCTTCTACCTTGTTGACGAAAAAATCCGTATCGATGTTCAGATTGACCTCGCTTCCGTCTGTGACAACGGATATACCGCAATCAAGGTTGTGGAAGGACACAGAGCTATTCTTGCTGAGCTCAAGCACTGCTCTTGACAGTGCGCCCCAGCCGGTTTCGCCGTATAAAGCATCCCCTTCGCCGCGCACATAGTTGCCGATACCGATATCTATTCTGTTCCATTCGTCGGCACCGCCGTTATAGTATATCGTTTTGGCGCCGGAGTAGGTAAACGCTCCGTCCTCGATGACCTCCAGAGTGCTCGGAAGATGTATTTCTTCAAATTCTCCGCAATACTGGAATGTTCCTTCGCGCAGAGTCCTGATGCCTTCCGGAATATCAAGAACACCTGAAAGGAAATTGCAGCCCGAAAAAGCGTTTGCACCTATCTCCTGCACGCTATCCGGAATAAAAACGCTTTCAAGACGGCAGCCGTCGAAAGCGCCCACACCTATGCTCCGTGTTCCATCCGTAATGTAGTACTCTCCTTCGAAAGCGGGAACACAATATATGAGCTTCTTGTTCACCATATCATACAGAGCCCTGCCGTCGCTGCTCAGGAACCGGCTATCCTCGGCCGCGGTGATGAACTCCATGTTGAAAGAGTAGTAGAAAACATCAGCATCCAGACTGCTCAGACTTGCGGGCAGATGCACCGAGATCAGTGATGAGCATTCGGAAAAAGCACCACTGCCGATTAATACCACACCTTCGGGGATGGTTATTGACGTGACAGCTGACATGGTGAACGCATCTGAGCCTATGCTTATCAGCGAATCCGGCAGTTTCACGCTGGTCCTGCTGCTGCCGGAAAAAGCACTGTCCCCTATGTGTTCGATACCCTCCGGAACCGTATAAGAGCCTTCGTCCGTGCTGAGCTGTCTGACCAGTGTTTTTCCAGGAACATCAAACAGCGTGTTGTTGTTGCATTCAAATTTTCCATTGCCGCTGTCCACCGTGATCTGTGAAACCATGCTGTAACTGAAGGCATCCGTGCCGATTGAAGTTACGTTTGCCGGAATGTGCACAGATGTGATCCCGCTGCCCTCAAACACATAATCCTCGATAGTTGTCAGGCTTTCGGGAAGCCATAAAGATGTAATCGCGCACGATCTGAAAGCCCCTTCGCCTATCACCTCAACCCCTTCCGGCACGGTGTACGCTCCCTCCCTGCCGGAAGGGCAGAACAGCAGCGTGGACATGTCCTTGCTGAACAGTACGTTGTCCACTGCGCAGTAATGCCGGTTATAACTGTCCACTGTCAGCTCTTCGATATACGTCTCGGACAGCGCGGATGGCGCAAATTCGGAAACTCCGCGGGGGATGTTGATGCTTTTAAGCGGACAGCCGGCAAAAGAGCTGTCTCCGATAACCTCAACTGTGTCGGACAGTTCAACATTTTCAACCGCGCAATAGTAAAATGCATATTCTCCGACACTTGTGACGCCCTCGGAAATAACTATCCTGCTGACATCACCCGGCCAGCCGTATTCGGCATCAATTCCGCTCCACATGTCGCCCGTGCCACTGATGGTCAGCGTGCCCTCGTCATCCAGCACCCACGTCAGATCGTCGCCGCATTTACCTCTGGCGACCTCGCTGGCTGCAAATGCACCCAGCCCGAAGCTTATTCCGTCCTCCGGCACGCCGACAGCCACCGTTCCGAGAAGCATAATAAACGCCAGTAATGTCGAAATTACTTTTTTCATGCTGTTTGCCTCCATGTATGCTGCTGATTATTCTGAAAAAACCATAAAAGCACTCATTGTATCCTGTCATTTAGTTTAGTGGATATTTACAGATACTTCAAGCATAATACTCCACAAATATTTCACTATATATTTTCTATGCGCAACTTCATGCATGCCGGACAAAAACCGTACCCGCGGCAGGTACTGCTACGTGGCTTGGAGAGTATTTTCTTTACCAGAATACATTCCAGTCGTGATACTTCCTGTCCAGCGGCATTTCGCCGATAAGATAGCCGTCACCCGATTCGTACAGCACGGTATACTCTGAGCCCTCAGGCACGTAATAGTGACTGTCGCCGAAATCCTCTCCGAATATATTCGGCAGATGCTGTCCCGTGGATGTGTGGCAGATAACAAGACTGACGCCACCGTAGAGCTCATGCACGCGCTGTCCGTACTCCTCCATGGAGTTCAGCTCCATCACCGGAAAGTCGTTTTCGGCGTCGTAATTTCCGAATATATACCAGCTCAGGTCAACGATATAATATTTGCCCTCATAGAGAAAGTAATTATACACGTGACCGCCGCCGTTGCCGGGGTAATAGGCATGCAGAATGATTCCCACCTCGTCGTAATCGCCCTCCAGCAGATAATTGGCCAGATTTGCCGAGGCTCCGCAGTTTGCAAGACGCTGCTCCATTACTTCCCGCGCAGTCAGGTTCGTGTGCCAGATGTAGCCGTCCCACTCGTCACACCTGCAGCCGCCGCAGTCGCCGATACGCGCGGCAAGCATATACATCAGCACATCGGCTGCCGTTTTTATCTTCTCCTTTGCTTTCTCCGGCGGCGAGTCAACAAGGTCATAAGCCTCGTCCGCAGTCATAGTCACACCGCCCAGCACCTCCGAAAGCTGATAACGTCCGATGTTTTCCGGAATGATATGCCCGTACCTCTGCTGCTCGAATTCCTCGTCGGATATGTAGTTTTCCTCATTGACGTACAACGGCTCCACCTGCGGAGATAACATTGTCGCCCAGCCGTCCTCACGCAGCTCAAACGTGAATCCCGCACCGTTTTCAAAAATGTAGATGCTGTAGAGCTGTTCTGCAAGCTCAGGATCGGAATTGACCAGACGGACATACTCCTCCAGCGACGATACTTCGCCCTCCGGCAGCAGGGCTCCGCATCTGCTCATTTCATCTCCCGACATCATCCTGGCGATGTCGACAAACTCATACCCCTCAGGTGTTCTGATGCAGTTTATCGCCTTCATCGGTCCACCGCTCATTCCGTCGGACCAGAAAGCTATCACGGTGTATATCTCCATATCATCGCCAAGCAGATACGCTGCTGCACTGGCGACACAGCTCCTGCCGGCTTCGTTGATTTCCTCGCCCTCAAGAATCCGCTCGCCGCTTCTCAGCCAGTTGATGTTGTCCTGACCGTTGTTAATATGCAGCGACATCCACAACTCCGGAAACCGGCTGTCAAGATACTCCGCAGCCTGTTCAACCGTGGAAATCCGGTCGCGAAGCGACTGTGCGTTGACGCTCTCCTGTGCCTGACCGTCAGACCACTCGCCGTTATCCGCAGCAAAGTCCCCGCTCCATGTATTATCTTCAATCACAAAATCATTCTCAACCGGTGATTCCTGCTGTGCTGAACTGCTGCAGCCATATAAAAATACGCCGCCTGCAATTGCTGCCGCAGCCAATATCGCAAGCAATATTTTCTTCATCATAAAACCTCCGCTGTCCGGCTGTGCGTTCTGAATCAGTATAAAGAAGAAAGACCATACCGAACAGATTCGCTGAACTTTCTCTTTTGGATAATTAATGATTTTGATTATAGAATGTACGCCGCATATTTTCAATAATAGAACAGAAAAGCGCCCGAAACATGCAAAAATCCCGCAGCCATGCGGCTGCGGGATTGAGTAAGCGATAACGTAATTATCTCTTGGAGAACTGAGGAGCACGACGTGCGGCCTTGAGACCGTACTTCTTTCTCTCCTTCATTCTGGGGTCACGGGTGAGGAAGCCGGCCTTCTTGAGAGCGGGACGGAGCTTCTCGGAATCGTACTGCAGAAGAGCACGGGAGATGCCGTGACGGATAGCACCAGCCTGACCGGTGACGCCGCCGCCGTTGACGCGGCAGACGATGTCGAACAGCTCGCCGGTCTTGGTGAGCTCCAGGGGCTGACGGACGATCAGCTTGAGGGTCTCAAGGCCGAAATACTCGTCCATGGTGCGGTTGTTGATGGTTACGCGGCCAGTGCCGGGATACAGACGAACGCGGGCGACGGAGGACTTTCTCCGGCCGGTGCCGTAATAATA
>JAZUOR010000155.1:0-4984 GCA_045604745.1 Acutalibacteraceae bacterium
ACTACCACTACAACCACCACAGTCACCACCACAGCACCCACAAGTGCCACTGCGGCGACCACAACAACCACCACTACCACTGCTGCAGCGACCACAACTACCACCACGACCACTACTGCGGCACCTGCGACAACCACAACGACCTACGCCGCCGGCAAGACCTACAGCGGTTATGTCAGCACCCGCAGACTTGAGCTCCGTGTGCGTACCGGTCCCGGTCTGAGCTACGACGTTATCACCTGCATCCAGAAGGGCACTCCGGTCACCGTGCTTGACATGTCAAACAAGGACTGGTACAGAATCCGTCTGGCTGACGGTACCGAGGGCTACTGCTACAGCTACTACATCACCATCAATAATTGACATCAGAATGCCTGAGATCTGCCCGGAGCTGCTTGCGGGAATATTCACATGATTCTCACAGTTCCGGGCGTTTTCCGGCCTTTTGAGCGTTTATTGTAACAATCACTTAACAAATTCTTCACCCTGATATAGTAAAATGGGGTGTGTGTGAAATCAGCAACTTTTTAAGGAGAATGCGTTTCAATGATCGAGTTCCGCAATGTGTACAAGACCTACGACAACGGCACAAAGGCGCTGAAGGACTTTAACCTGTATATAGACGAGGGTGAGTTCGTGTTCATCGTCGGTTCCTCCGGCGCGGGCAAGTCCACCCTGCTCAAAATACTCATGCGCGAGGAGCTGCCCAATTCCGGCGAGGTTATTGTTGACGGCCGCCGCCTTTCAACTCTTCGTCACAAGGACGTGCCGTACTATCGCCGCTCAATGGGCATGGTGTTTCAGGATTTCCGTCTGATCCCCAATATGAACGTCTTTGACAATGTGGCTTTTGCCATGCGCGTCACCGGTGCCAGCACCAAGGCCGTGCGCAAAAAGGTGCCCTACGTTCTCGGTCTGGTCGGACTGAACGACAAGGCACGCTGCCTTCCCAAGGAGCTTTCCGGCGGTGAGCAGCAGCGAGTCGGTCTTGCCCGTGCGCTCATCAACAACCCCTCCATCATCATCGCCGACGAGCCCACCGGCAACGTGGACCCGCGCATGAGCTTTGAAATCGTGGACATGCCCAACGAGATCACCCGCCGCGGAACCACCGTGCTGATGGTCACTCACGAGCATTCTCTGGTCAAAAAATTCCGCCGCCGCATCATCGAAATACAGGACGGCGAGCTTGTAGCCGACAGCGGCCCGGAGGTACCGTACTATGCATAGTTTCAGCTACCTCGTCAAAGAGGGCTTCAGAAATATCTGGACAAACCGCCTGATGAGCTTTGCATCCATCGGCGTGCTTATCTGCTGCCTTATGCTCATGGGCAGTGCTGCTCTGGTCAGCCTCAACATCACAGAAGTAATGGACTGGCTGGGTGACAAGAACGTCATCAAGGTGTTCCTTGCCGACGGACTTACTCCCGAACAGACCGAGCAGATGGAAAACATCATCATGGGTGTTGGCAACATCGAAACCATCGAGTTTGTTGACCGCAAGCAGGCATACGAGTCCATCGTCAGCCGCATGACCGATCAGCCCGAACTGATCCTTGCCATCGACGACACCGGCGATTTCCTGCCCGATGCCTACACCATCACCCTTATCGACAACGGCAAATACGGCGAAACAGTCACCATTCTGCAAAGCCTTGAAAATGTCTATGCCGTTTCCGACAAGAGCGACCTTGCCGGAAAGCTGGAGAGCATCAATCAGGTGGTTTCGGTGGTCAGCGTGTGGATCGTCGGTCTGCTGTTCATCATCTCCCTGTTCATCATCACAAATACCATCAAGCTGACCATGTATGTGCGAAGGCTTGAAATAAGCATCATGAAGTCGGTGGGCGCCACCGACTGGTTCATCAGGCTGCCCTTCCTTGTGGAAGGTATTATAATCGGCATGATTTCCGGTCTTGTGGCCTTTGGACTGATAACCTACATATACATGACCGCTACCTCGGCTGTGTCCACCGTTCTTTCGGTCGGACTCATCGCCTACAGCAAGCTGTGGGCATGGTGTCTGCTTGTTTTCCCCGGCATCGGCGTAGTTGTCGGTGCGGTGGGCAGCCTTATTTCCATCCGTAAGTACCTCATGAGAGAAGGAGGCCTGAACAATGCGTAAAAAGATCACTGCCTGTTTTCTTGCCATATCGCTGCTGCTGACCAGCTGCTACATAGTACTGCCCCAGATGAGCGACGGAATGCTTACCGCCTCTGCCGCCACCGAGTCGGAGCTGAGAAAAAAGCAGGCCGATCTTGAAGCCCAGCAGTCCACGATCAAATCAAAAATATCACAGCTCGAATCCAATCAGGCCGATGCTCAGGAGCAGGTCAATGCTCTCAACGAGCTTATTGAGAATCTGGAAGAGCAGATTTCAACCGTTAACCAGAAGATAGCCGTACAGGAGGCCGAAATCGCCGACCTGCAGGCCGAGATCGACTACAAGGAATCTCAGATATCCGAGGCATACGACGCCTTCAAGGATCGCGTGCGCGCCATGTATATCATCGGCGACTTCACCGGCGGACTTGAGCTGCTGCTCTCCACCGACGACTTCGAGGATTTCCTCACCAGCATGACCTACATTGAGATCATGGCCAACCATGACGACGGCGTGGTCAGTGCTTTGACCGAGGATAAGGACGGCTATCAGGCGCAGAAGGCACTGGTGGAAGAAAAGCGCGCCGGAATCGAAGCCGAAAAGCGTGTTCTTTCCTCCAAGAAGGAAGAGCTGGACGAGCAGAAGGCCGAAGCCGATGCTCTGCTTTCCCAGATAGCTGCCGACAAGGCTGTCCTCCAGCAGGAGCAGGTCAAGATCGACAAGGAAATGCAGAAGGCCCGTGAGGTCATGGATGCCATTATCGCCGCCAAGACCGCACCCTCCGAGTCGAAGAATCACGTTGAGGGTGCATGGAGATGGCCGGCTCCCGGCTACAAGCGCATCAGCTCCAAGTTCGGCTGGCGCTCCTGGTCCAACAGCTGGCACAAGGGCATAGACATCGCCGCTCCCATGGGCGCAAACATCATTGCCTCCAAGGCCGGCACCATCGTCACCAGCTCCTACGACGCCAACGGCTACGGCAACTACATCATCGTTGACCACGGCGGCGGATATCTGAGCGTTTATGCTCACCTTAAATCAAAGCTGGTCAGCGTTGGCCAGAACGTCAACAGCGGTCAGACCATCGGCTATTGCGGTTCTACCGGACGTTCCACCGGACCTCACCTCCACTTTGAGATCCGCGTCAACGGCTCTGCCCAGAACCCCACCAACTACGTAGGCTGATAATAATGCTGCAAACCCCTGCCGATTTACCCGGCAGGGGTTTTGTGCTGTCCGGTCAGGGGCGGTTCCATGCGCCACAGCAGTATCACAGCTGCCATGTTGGGCAGCATCAGCAGAGCGTTCACAATGTCCGATGCAGCCCATACAAGGCCGGAATTCACTATACAGCCCGGAATAATAGAGGTGACATATAACAATCTGTACCATTTTGTGGCATCCTCACCCAGCAGATAAGCAAAGGAACGCTCGCCGCAGCAGCTCCAGCCCACCACCGTGGCAAAAGCAAAAAGCAGGGTGGATGCAGCGGTAAAGCTTCCGGAAAAGCTGCCGAAAAGCTGCCGGAACATTTCGGTGCTCATCGCCGGCCCCTGGGCACGAAGGTCGGCTCCGGTCACAAGAATGGCAAGAGCGGTCAGCGTGCACATGAGGATGGTGTCAAGAAAAACCTCAAATATACTCCAGTGTCCCTGCTCCTCCGGACAGTCGGTCTCGGCAGTGCAGTGTATAAGCACCGATGTACCCTTTCCTGCCTCGTTGGTGAAAACACCTCTTCGCAGACCGGTGAGCATAGTGCCCAGCATACCTCCGCACGCAGCGGAAGGCCTGAAGGCCTCGTGCACGATGCGCCCCAGAGCGTATGGTACGCTGCGGATATTGATGATTATCACCGCAGTACAGGCAAGAATATATGCCGCAGCCATGACCGGAACAAGCCATCCGGTCAGGCGGGTCACCGAACGCGCGCCTCCCAGCACCGCAGGAGCGGCTGCCAGTGTGATCACAACACCGGCGGCAAGAGCCGGTATGCCCCACGCGTCCTGAACGGCAGCGGCGATGGAGTTGACCTGCACAACGCTGCCGATGCACAGAGCCGCCGCTGCGCAGGTCGCAGCCCAGACCGCCGCAAGCCGCTTCATTCCGAGGCCGTGCCTCATGTACATCATGGGCCCTCCGAGCCATCGTCCGTCCTTTCCGCGCCGGCGGTATCGTATGCCCAGCACGTTTTCGGCATAAGCGGCAGCCATGCCCGGAATGGCTGCCGCCCACATCCAGAAGATGGCACCCGGTCCGCCGGTGGATATGGCTACAGCCACACCGGCAATGTTGCCGGTGCCCAGACTGCCTGCCAGTGCTGCCGTTGCGCTCTGAAAGGGCGAAATACCGCCGGTTTGCCTGCGTCCGGAAAAAAGCGTGCCCGCTGTGTGCTTCCACCAGCCGCCTGACCTCGGCAGCTGTACCCATCCGGTTCGGATGCTGAGCCAGATTCCTGCGGTCAGCACCAGCGCCGCTGTCCACGGACCCCATATCAGCTCTCCGGCCCGTTCGAGAAGTCCGGTCATAACCCTGTCGTCCCTTCGTTCAGGCCAATCGCGACGTTGACGAAAGGCCTGTTTGGTAGTATAATCCATATGGAACGATAAGGTGCTTTATCACGGATTGTTGAGATAAATTCAAATTATCGTAATTACCGTATCACATAAAATACACAACGGTGCGGTACACTATCAGCAGTGACAGGAAAGCGTTTTCCGCTGCCGCACTGGAAAGGAAGCAGAAATGGCTGAATTCAATCAGGAAAACAACAACTATTATCTGTCCGACCAGAGCTATGCTCCGTACAGCGACCGGCCTGTGCAGCAGTCCGTTACGGAGGAGCCGCGTCAGCCGTCCGGTTCGTCACAGTTTTTCAGTCT
>JAZUOR010000156.1:0-3873 GCA_045604745.1 Acutalibacteraceae bacterium
TGCCTGCTCAATAGCATGACCGGGCAGCGCAGACAATATACGGCTTATTTCGACGATAAGTTCATTGAATCTTGCAACGTCCTGTTCGCAGTCATAGCGTTCAATGACCCGATTGGCAGCCGAAGCAAACCGGCTGTGACGCTCATCGAACAGGCAGGATGTTTTTTCGCTCAGACAAACCAGCACTATACGACCGTCAGACGGATGCCGTCTTCGTTCAATATATCCATCTTCATACAGGCGGGCTATGATTTTTGTCAGCTGCTGTTTTGAAAGATAGAGCCTTTCGGCAAGTGCCGTTACCGACACCTCGCCGCTTTGACGCAAAGCACACAATGTCAGCAGCTGCAGATTGGTAAGCTCACCCCGAAAAAGCTCTTCAAAAGGCAGAATAAGCTTACAGTTTACGAGCGCCAGAAAGCCAATCAGGTCGCTGTGGCACAGCTGTTCTTTATCTGAAATATCCATGATCGTCTCGTCCTTCCGCAAAGGATAAATGATAGGATGGGGCGACAGTAAAACTTTGTTTACTATTTTACCATATATATGTCATTCCGTCAATAAGGCAGAGTGAGTGATTTGAAATATTTAACAAAATATTCAGTGATAATTTGACAATAATCGCATTTATCGTAACTGCATTGACAAAATTGCTGCACAGGGTTTTTCCGATACCGGTTGACTATGACATTGCATCGCATATATAATATAATTAATCGACAAAATATCTGAAAGGAGTATTTTCATGCCTTCTTCTCCCCTTTATTGTGCACTGACCTTTGACGACGGTCCAAACACAACGACCACTGTGCAGATGCTTGACATACTCGAACGCCACGGCGTTACCGCTTCATTCTTTCTCTGGGGCGACTTTATCAATGACCAGACTGCTCCGGTGGTTCGCCGGGCTTTTGACATGGGCTGCGAAATATGCAACCACTCGCGCACTCACGCTCATTTTACCGAGCTGACTCCTTCGCAGATGCTGGAAGAAATCACCTTTACAACCAAAGCCATACAGGATATTACCGGCACAGCACCGAAATTCTTCCGTCCGCCTTACATCTCTGTCAACGATGAGGTATTCAGCACCGTTCCGCTGCCGATGATATGCGGAATCAACGCCCTTGACTGGCAGCCGGAAATCACCGCACAGCAGCGATTTGACATGATAATGGAACAGATCAGACCGGGCGCACTGGTGCTGCTCCATGATCTTGAAGGCAACTATCAGACAGTCGAGGCTGTTGACCGCCTTATCCCCGCACTCAAAGAGGCAGGCTATGAATTTCTGACAGTATCCGGGATTTTTGATGCCTATGGAATCACTCCTGAGCCTCATAAGTATCTGTATTCCTTTGTGGATCAGACAGAGAAAATGCCTGACTGATTGTATTTTGATATTGTTAAATCCCTCCGACGCATTGCCAGGCATCGGAGGGATTCTCTTTATACTAATTCCAATTAGCATATCTCTTCAAAAGTCCGGATACAAGACCTCGCATTCTGCCCGGATTTTTGTCAGCTGACTTGTTTTAATTAGTATTATACCTGCTTTTTAATGCCAAAAATAACTCTGAGAATGCCTCCTAAAACTTTGGGACTTCTGAACACCACGATCTTCATTCTGCGTCACTCCTTATATCTGGCTTTGACCGTTTTGACACGGCCTTTGTTAGCATAATACGCGACTGACGGCAAAATGTGCGTGAAAAAAGGCTGAAAGGTCACTTCTTTTTGTTTTCCCACGGTTTTATGGCCTTTGCTTCCTCATACATGGCAACGTAGCTTTCATGTCGGCTTTTTGCAATCTGACCGGACTTGAGCGCCGCAATAACCGCACAGCCTTTTTCGCACAGATGAGCGCACGAAACAAACTGACAGCAGCCAAGATGCTCACCGAATTCGCGGAAGCAGTATTGCAGCTGATCCTTTTCTATGACCGCCCCGACCTCTCCGTCAAAGGAAGAGAAGCCGGGAGTATCAGCGATCATTCCGCCAAAGGATAACCGGAACAGCTCAACCTCACGTGTTGTATGCCGTCCGCGTCCAAGCTTGCGGCTGATGTGGGCAGTCTTGAGCGAAAGCCCCGGCTCAACAGCATTGAGCAGAGTCGATTTTCCGACACCGGAATTGCCCGCAAAGGCACTGAAACAACCGGTCAGCTCCTCACGTACCTGTTCCAGTCCTTCACCGGTCTGATAATTTACCGTTATCACCTTTATTCCGGCAGCCAAATATGTGTCGCGAACACTCTCACATGGTGCCAGATCAACCTTGGTAAGCACAATAACCGGCTCAACATCGGCATATTCCGCCGCCGCAACAACTCTGTCTATGACCAGCATATTCGGCGATGGCTCCACTGCGGCAACCACAACAAACAGCTTGTCAAGGTTGGCAACTGCAGGACGCACAAATATGTTTCTGCGCTCGTCGATTGACTCAATTACAGCCGAACCATCGTCAGACACTGCTATCGTGCATCTGTCACCGACTGTAGGAGTAAGCTCCTGCAGCCGAAAAACGCCGCGGGCCTTGCACTCATATACCTGACCGCCGGCTTCCACATAATAGAAGCCGGCGATGCCTTTTACAATGATTCCGTTAATTCTCTTACTCATTACGGTACAGGAACAACATCCGTAGGTTCAGTCTGTGCGTCAGTAGGATCTACGCCATCAGCAACAGTCGTGGTTGTTGTCGTTGCGGCTGTCGGAGGAGTATATTCCGGATTTTTCTCTCTGGAAATAACCTCCTGCGTACCAAAGTTGAACTTAATGGTCTCATAGAACGAACCATTGACGTAAACCTGTGCTGTTCGGCTGGTTCCTGCGCTGGTGACGCTGACCGGTATGCTCGTAGATTCTTCGGTGCTGACGCTTTCGGAATAAACCATTTCATCGCCGATCTTTATCTCAAGCCGCACATTCTGTCCTCTGAGAACCTCCGGCAGATCAACATTGAACGACACAGTGCCGACGGGCGCAGTACCGTTGCTTATCACAAAGATGACTGTTGTTGTGTCAGCAGAGATATTGGTGTTGGCAACAGGAGTCTGAGAAATAATTGTGCCGGCAGGCTTGTCGCTGTCCACCATTTCAGTAGTGGCAGCACCCAATCCCATAGAGATAAGCTTATTGTTGGCCTCGTCCAGAAGCATGTTCTGGAAATTGGGCATGAGCAGCTGCTCAGGCTCCGGACCCAGACTGACATAAACCTCGATAGTCTCACCTTCGTTGATGTCAGACCGCTGCAGCGGATTTGTATTGATTATTCTTCCCGGAGAAATTGTTGCATCGTACACCTCATACTTGATGGTGCTGAGTCCGAGATTGAGACAGACAGCAGAATATTCATCATATGTCATGCCATCAATGGTGGGAACAATAAGGCGCTCCGCTCCATTACTGACCGTAAGAGTAACGGTTGAGCTTGAATACACTTCCTTGCCGGGAACAGGTATCTGCTCGATCACCTTGTCCTTCTCGTACTCATTGTTGAACTCATACACAACCTTGTAGGAGAAAGAGTAGGTCATATCGTTGATGATCTCCTCATAATTCTGGCCTATGAAGTTGGGCATAGTTTCCTGGGCGCTCTTTTCCGACTCAAACATCTTGCTCTCATCAAGAACGAGCCATGTTAGGATAAGGAATACAACAACAAATGCCGTGGCAATACCGGCAAGCACGGGAATAACCGGGCTCTTCACCGGCTTGATTTCTTCCTCCTGCATCTGGCGGGTGGCGTTGATTGCCTGAATGTAACGTGTCGGGGAATCATCCACCATGTAGCTGTATTCAAACTTGATGCTGGGGTCACGCTTGAAGTCGTCAATGTCCATAAGCATGTCTCCGGCAGTCTGATAGC
>JAZUOR010000157.1:0-4345 GCA_045604745.1 Acutalibacteraceae bacterium
CCTCACCCTCGCCGCTGCGGTCGGTCATGCCGATAAGCTTTTCGCCCCCGGCGGTCTGCCCCCAGTAGCAAAGCTCATCCTCACCCGCAAGAGCAAAGCCGTTGATCTTCTCCAATCCCAGCGAGCCCGGCGATATCAGCACACTGCCAAGAGGCAGATCGCTGCCCGATATGCTGCCCGCTGCGGAGCGTGCGGTTCTGAGCACGCTGCCGGATACTATGTAGTATACATAGCTGTCGTCGGCATAGACGCACTCAATGCCCTTTCCTCCGGCAACAGCGGTGCCGGTTTCCATGCCGTCCTCAAGAGCCATCAGCCGCTCGCCGTCCACATAAAAAAGCGTGGAGCCGCTGTGATATTCGCAGTTGTAGCTGGCTCCGTTGACCGAGCCTGCATCATTCTTTTCCGACTCACAAGCGCTGCACGAGCCGCACTCCGAGCATTTTGTGCAGGAGCCGCAGGAATCACACGCCGTGCACGCGGAGCACGAGCCGCAGGAAGAACAGGCGGCACAGGCCTCGCAGGCAGCACACGAACCGCATCCAAGCATTGCAAACACGATAAGAATGACCGCAATCACCGCAGCAATGACAAGCAGATGCTTGCCGGTAAGCGACGGCAGACGGATGTTGTCGATGACGCCGCTGACGCCTCCGCCGGTCACCGATGACGCTACCTTGACGTTTCCTCTGCGCTTGCGCACCATGGTGCCGCAGTAAGGACAGGTCTTACGGTGAGAGTCCAGCTTTGCATGACAGCGGCTGCACCTCGTTTTCAAAACTAATCACTCCAGTTTGTGCCGTTCGCTGCTTTCAAAGCAAAAAGTACCAAAGCTTTTGAGCTTTACTTCTCCGGCTTCCGGACAGCGTCAGCACTGACGATTGATGCCGCGCGAAAAAACGCGCATATGTGAAAGGACGGCACCGTGCGCCGTCCTTCGCTTTACGGATTTACTGGATCACGCAGTCCAGATAGCGCTCAAGCTCCTTGTCGTCGCGGCGCTTCTTTTCCTGCAGGAGCAGTGCGGTGGTTACCGAGGCGATAACCGCAGCAATGGCAGCGATGACCGCAACAAGTGCCCATATATTAAATCTGTTTCTTTCTGACATAGGTGTAACCAATCCCTTCTTGCGTTGAGCCGCTGTATTTTTGACGGTTCTGCACATTTATAATACCCCAATCCGGTCAATCTGTCAATAGACAGGGTGAGCAATTTACATATCCTTCAAAATGCGCACACAGCGCATCGCGCGTGATCTTTCCCGAAAAACAGAAAAAGCAGGTGTTGATACACCTGCTTTAACTTCAAATCAAATTGGCCGAAATTATGCGTTGAGCTTCTTGGCCATGGCCGACTTTCTGCGGGCGGCGGTATTCTTGTGCATAACACCTTTGGCGCAGGCCTGGTCGATCTTCTTTATGGCCTCCTTGACGGCCTCGTTGGCGGAGCCATCGTTGGCCTCAACGGCTGCGTTGGCCTTCTTGATGGTGGTCTTCAGATTGGTCTTGATAGCCTTGTTGCGCATATTGTTTCTTTCAGCGATAAGCACGCGCTTCTTGGCAGACTTGATATTGGGCATAGTTCCACCTCCTTTATTCATCGGTCGAATGTAGTTATGATATCATCACTTTGAGTAAAATGCAAGCTTTTTTTGCCGACAAATCAAAAAATATTAACCGACTTGTGGTGCAGAGGGCTTTTTTTCGGCTTTGGGCACAATATCTCCGGATTTAGTCAGAGCGATCTTGGTCAGCAGCGGTCCTACCAGCTCATAAACCAGCACCGCAAACAGCACGATATTGCGGATAAGCGCACCGTGTTCGGGCAGCTCCTCGGCAACCGTTATGCTCATTCCCAGAGCCACACCGGCCTGAGGCAGCAGGGTTATGCCGAGATATTTGCAGATATTGGGCTCGCAGGAGGACATTTTGGCTCCCAGATAGGCGCCGTAATACTTGCCCAGAGAACGGAAAATAATATAGACGACACCGATGCACACAACAGAAAGACTGGTAAACACGTTCAGCTCCAGTTCTGCGCCGCTTATCACAAAGAACAGCGCAAACAGCGGAACGGTCCAGCGGTCGGTCTTGCCCATGATTTCCTCAGAGAAATCGCTGAGATTGCAGAACACCGTTCCCAGCATCATGCACACCAGCAGGCTGGAAAAGCCGATTTTTACCGTACCGAAGGAAAGCGGCAGCTCAAACTCCAGCATGGAGAGCGCAACGGTCAGCATCACGAAGGTGATGGACATGGCAAGACGCTTGCTGTTTGATTCAAACAGACCCTCGGCTGCGTTGAAGATAAGTCCCATCACAAGACCCAGCAGCAAAGAGGCCACTATCTCAACGACCGGATTTATTATTATGGACACCACGTCCACGCTGCCGCTCGAAAGTGCCTTTGAAACTCCAAAGGAAACAGCGAACACCACCAGTCCGATGGCATCATCCAGAGCAACCACGGGCAGCAGAATGTCGGTCAGTGCTCCCTTGGCCTTGTACTGGCGCACGACCATCAGGGTTGCGGCAGGAGCAGTCGCCGTTGCCACAGCACCGAGAGTGATTGCCACAGGCAGCGGAACGACCTGCGGACCGGCAAGCAGATAAAGCCCGACCAGCGCCGCATCGACCATCAGCGTAGCCGCTAAAGCCTGCACTAACGCCACTATCGTTGCCTGTCTGCCGATCTTTTTCAGCTGCGACACGCGGAACTCGTTGCCGATGGCAAAGGCTATAAATCCAAGCGCCACCTGAGAGATAAGCGTCATGGACTCAACTTCCTCAAGAGAGGTAAAGCCAAGTCCCTTTATGCCAAGCATTCCAAGTCCATAGGGTCCTACCAGAATACCGGCTACAAGATAGGCTGTGACTGACGGCAAGCCCAGCTTCTTGCTCACACGGGAAACAAGCAGACCGGCTGCCATTGCAATGGACAGGCTGAGCAGTATCTCCATTTTGTAATATACTCCCTTTAATATACGTATTGTTGCGTGCCTTGCGCAGTTTTTACGCTCTCACGCACACCAACGTACATTTTATGCCGCTTTTGTAAAATGTCAAGCGTCATAAGTATCAAATCGGAGAGCAATACAGCCCACTTCCTGTTGATATTGTAAATCATTTCCTCATTGCTCACTTATATCTGCCAGATGCACAGCCAGATCGACGTATCCGTCCTCAGACACCTTTATCCCCTCCGCCTCCAGCATGCGGCGCTGAGCATCCTCTCCGCCAAAGGCAAAAGCCGGCGCGAGACGCCCTTCGCGGTTGACTACGCGATGGCAGGGTATCTCGCCCGGCTGTGGATTCCTGTGCAGAGCCATACCCACCGCTCTTGCCGCCCGCGGGCTTCCGCAGGCCTCGGCTATCCGCCCGTAGGTAGACACCTTTCCGCGCGGAATACGCCGAACACAGCTGTATACCATGCGGTCAAAGCTTTGGGTATGGTTCGTTTTATTCATTTTTCAAGCAACAGTTAAGCCTTTTCGTCCGGCTCCCTGTAATCGGGATCGACCATTATCATGATCTTGGAAATGCGGCGGTCCTCCACCTGTTCGACTGTAAGCGTTGCTCCGCCCACTGTGATGGCCGGATGCTCTCCCTTTGCGGGAATGCGCTCCAGCTTGGACAGAACATAGCCGGCAACGGTGTCGTAGTCGCCGTCAGGCAGTTCAAAACCGATTATGTCAGAAATCTCATCAACGGGAGTGGATCCGTCCACAGTGAAGCAGTTGTCGCTCACCTGTGAGATATCCTCGTCCTCGTTGTCGTATTCGTCCTGAATGTTGCCGACGATTGACTCAATGAGATCCTCCATGGTGATAAGGCCTGCCGTTCCGCCGTACTCATCCACCACGATGGCCATCTGGAATTTGCTCTCGGTCATTTCGCCGAAGAGGTTATCCAGCCGCTTGCCCTCAGGGACAAAGTATGCCGGCCGCATGATCTTGGTCACGCTGATGGAGCGTGAGCCTGCATCTCCCACATACTTGAGCAGATCCTTGACGTAGACAATGCCCAGGATGGTGTCAAGATCCTCGTTGAACACCGGCACACGGGACACGCCCTCTGCCATTGAAAGCTTCACCACATCGCCCACTGTTTCGTTATCCTCAACGGCAACGATCTCGGTGCGGTGGGTCATGACCTCGCTCACTGTGGTATCACCGAATTCGAATATGTTAGCGATCATGTCGCGCTCGGACTCTTCAATAACGCCCTTTTCTCCGCCTACGTCAACCATCATAAGAATCTCTTCTGCGGTGACTGTGCGTTCATCAACATTGGGGTTGATTCCGAAAAGGCGTGTAACAGCGTTGGTGGATTTTGTAAGCAGCAA
>JAZUOR010000158.1:0-11432 GCA_045604745.1 Acutalibacteraceae bacterium
GCAGGAAAGGAACAGTGCCAGCAGCAGCACAGCCAGAACCGAGCAGTAGATGTTGGGCAGGTTGTCGCCTCGCATGGAGGGATAGGCGGAAAACAGTGTGCGCTGGAAAATGCTGAACAGGTCAAAATTGCCTGCCAGATCTCTGGCAAACTGATCCTCTGCGCCGGAGGTGGCGCCGAGCGAAATGAACGTGGGTATCACCAGCACAGCGGAAATGCCGCCGCCAATGAGCGAACCGTAGCAGAAACGCCAGAAACGGCACACGCGGTCGCCTATATCCGGCTTGCTGTCGTCGCTGATCTCGATGGCAATGTAGTAAAGCACAAGGTACATGCAGATCATGTAGCCGATGTAATAGTTGGTCAGCAGCACCAGAGCCAGAGTGACGCAATAGAGCAGGGGCTTGCCGTCACGCAGAAGTCTGTGCAGACCCAGACACACAAGAGGCAGCAGGATCAGCGGATCAAGCCACATGAGGTTCCACGAGTGACCGATGAAGAAGGAGATCATAGAATAGGCCACACCGCCGGCTACAACAGAAAAATCGTTGCGCTTGAACACGCCCTTGGCAAACAGGGCAAAGGTGACGCCGGCAGAGGTTATCTTGAGCACAGTAGCCAGAGCGATCGCCTCGGTGAGAGCCTCTCTGGGGAAGAGGATCATCAGAAGATTGAACGGGCTGCTCAGATAATAGGCAAACAGGGACAGCCAGCTGCTGCCCAGACCAAGGCTGTCCGAATAGACAAGACTTCCGCCGGAGAACAACTCCATGGTCTTTTCCTTCAGAAGCGAAAAGAACGCCACATACTGGTGGTGCATGTCAATGATAAGCACCGTGTGGTCGCCGAACGGGAAAACATTGAGTGTAATGTATGTGAGCATGATTCCGATGAAGGACAGCGTTCCCGCCATGACAACATATGCAACGGAATCAGCCGCGTCAAAGGACTCCTCGTCCAGCCAGACGCGCACACAGCAGAAGGCCAGCATGCTCACGGCTACACTGAAGATAACCGAGAACCACAGACTGGCGTTTACAAATTCCGAGCGGGCTATGGCAAAGGTCAGCAGACCTGTCACCAGTACGGTAAAAATGCTTGCCAGCACAGAGCTGGACTGCTTCTGCGCCACCATTTCGCGCAGAGTCGGCGGTTGCAGCCGGTTGTTCATTTTCTTTCCTCCCGATTGGACAGATTCCCCTGCTTTGAACGGTCATTGGTCCGTATGTCCGGTGTATCAGCATGACATGTCCGCAGGGTATAAAAGGGCATATTACCCTATAATATTTTAGTATTATAGCCTATATAAAGCAAAAACGCAACCGTTGATGCTTCAAATACTTTGTGCTGTTGATTATTTTGCAGCACCCCTTACAAAAGATAAGAGTGCTGATTGATGCGGAATCTGCTCTGATGCGCTCCATCTGTGCAAAAAGCCCGACGCAAAACCTGTGTTCTGCGTCGGGCTGTCTGTCAGGAATATGCTATATGCGGCAGCTTATCCGTTGACCAGTTCGTCCTGTGTGCGCTTTCTGAACTCTATGCCCAGTGTCTCCTTTATGTACTGGCTCAGCACATAAATCTCTATCCTGAACGGGTTTCTGGGATCGGTGAGGTAATATCTGGTGCGCTCCTCGCCGGTTCTCCCCGGAATGATCTCAACCGTTCTTCTTTCGTTGGTAACGTCAACAATCTGGCTTCCATTGCCTATTCCGCTGCCGAGATTCCAGCAGATAATGCTGTGAAGATGCTTGAATCCGTGGTTAAAGCTCTTATTGAGATTGTACTTGAATTCAACATAGTACGGATGTGACTGGTTTATGCAGACACTTCCCTTGTTTTTCACCAGTACGTCTATGCCTTCATGCGTATTGTAGTCGAGAATATCAAAGTTGAACAGATCATCATGAAGGAAATTCAGCTGCATAAACAGTGCATACACGCCGTTTTCATTGATCGGCTCGGAAAGCAGCATTTCCCTTCCGTTGTGCTCGTATCTGCAGATGCCGCTCCGGTTGACCGTATTTATTCTGCTGGTGTAGGATGCTGCTTCCTGCTTCGTCGTCTTGTCGCCTTTGATAATCGTGTCCAGAAGATTCAGCTCATTCCACTCGTCGCTTGAAGTGATCTCTTCATAAAACTCACGTACCGCCGCTTCCAGATCATTCATTATCTCTGCCGGTGTATTGTCAACAGTACCTCTGTTGGCTGTAAGATGCAGATTCTGGCAATTGACGAATGCGTGAAAGAGGGTGAACTCAGAGCCCTTTGTTGTTATCCACTCGTTCTTTCTGGTAACCGGAATATAATCCTTGCAGAGATAAAGTCCGTATCTCTGCTGAATTGTATACGCACCGGGCTTCACCGGCTTACCCTTGCGCCGGATCATGCCATTGTAGCTGTATTTTGCTCTGGTACCCTCCACATAGAACACCATTTCATACTTGATGAACGTATTGTGCTTCAGATATCCCGATTTTATAAAGCGTCTGCAGTAAAGGCTTGGAGCCTCCTCCGGAACCTGTCCGCCGATGAGCTTATCCAGCGACTCGCTCTCCTTGGCAAAGACATGACCAAACTTGATTTCTTCGATTTCACTCACATCCGTGCCTTTCAGGCGGAGGATCATGTCCTTGTGGGTGTCTATTCCAAATTCTCTTTCAATCGAGCCAAACTTGGTAAACCACAGAATGTAGTCCTTGACCTCAGCGTGAGTAAAGTGATCGGTGCGGTTTTTATTGTATCCCCAGATCTCTATCTGCGTTCCGCTTTTTTCCGAACAGTCCTCCTCCGTCACATTCACAACCGGAATCCGTCCGTCAAACAGCGCTCTTCTCGGTTCATCCATTACCGCTGTCAGCTTTTTCGAGTCCTTGACCGTTGTCACCTTTACTCTGCTGCTGTTGAAGTAAATCTTTGTGCCGTGTCCTTTTTCGCCGATGGGCACATCATTGCCTGCAATGATTCCCAGTTTCTGCTTTTCCTTTCTTCTCATGGAGTTGCCCAGATCAAAAAAGGACTGCAGCCCCTCCCTGTCCATTCCGTCTCCATCATCACGAAGCAGTATCTTCAGCTCGAATTCACCCGCATTATTCTCTGCGAGAAACTGGATATCAATTTCCTTTGCGTTGGCATCAAAAGCGTTGCTGATAGCCTCCCTGACAAGATCCAGAGGTCTGGAAAAGTCTGTGGCGATCTCATAGAATTCTCTTGACGCATCCACACTTGGAGTAAGCTTGAAATCAGACATATGCTGTCTCCTTTCCTTTTTCGATTCCCGGTATCATAATTGTCATTTTTTCCTGATCCCGATCACACTGCCGCAGTGTCGGCAAGCAGTATCAATTAATACTATTTGATTATACTTTTTTACCATTGTGTTTGCAACCCTTTTGTACATGCTCAGTCAGCCGGAGCATACCATCGACCGTATTGCAGTGTTTCAGCTCGTGAACCATCGTTAAAATCAGCGCAAATCAGCTGACCACATTGACCGGCTCACCCTTCATCCAGCTTTCAATGTTGTTTTCCACAATACCCAGCAGCCGCTGACGTGTCTCAAGGGGCGCCCACGCTATGTGTGGAGTTATCAGCAGATTTCTCGCTCCGATGAGAGGACAGTCGGAGCTCATGGGCTCGGTGTCAAGCACATCCAGAGCAGCTCCGCCAATATGCCCGCTGTCCAGCGCTGCTCGAAGTGCCTGCTCATCCACAACACCGCCTCGCGAGGTGTTGACGAACAGGGCTCCCGGCTTCATTTTCCCGAAAGCATTGCTGTCAAACAGCTTTGCGGTGGCTTCAGTCAGCGGGCAGTGCACCGTCACGGCATCCGAGCGGCTGAGCAGTTCCTCAAAGGAAACGTATTCGGCATCCGGATCCTTTCCGGGAGTGCGTGTGTATACAAGCACCTTCATGCCGAAGGCTTTAGCAACACGTGCCACCCTCTGCCCTATGCTGCCGTAACCCACAATGCCGAGAGTCATTCCCGCCATCTCCCGCTGGGGATAAATGAAGGCCGAGAAAACAGGGCTGGTGATCCAGCCTCCTGAGGCAGTGTATTCTTTGTAGCCGGAAAGACTGGTGCACAGCTCCAGAAGCATGGCAAAGGTCAGCTGCGCCACGGAATCGGAGGAATACTCCCCGGCATTGCACACGGTTATGCCTTTCTTTGCCGCATATGCCACATCGATGTTGTTATACCCGGTGGCAAACAGACCGATGTACCTCAGCGACGGACATGCGTCCATCACCTGGGCTGTGATGCGTGTTTTGTTGCACAGCACCGCGTCGGCATCCTTTATGCGTTCAACAAGCTGCTCCGGTGCGGTAAGACCGTAGGATATCACTTCGCCAAACCGTTCAATGCTTTCCAGAGAAAGGTCGCCTTTTGTTATGGTGTCGCGATCGGTAATTACTATTTTCATGGTTATTCCTCCTGAAATAGGATGATCATTTATGCAAACATATGAATAAAGCAGAATTGGCACTTATACAGCAACATGCCCATCAGCAACTGTACCGCCGACAGGCATGTGTGTTCTTTCTTATCCTATGGGTGTGTAGCCGGTGGCCTCTACCAGCGACTGTCCCTGCTCGCCCTGCATCCATTCCAGCAGACGCAGTGTGTTTTCGTCAGCATCCGAACGGGTCACGGCGAAAAATTCCGACGCAATGGGGTACGTCCCGTTGTCGATGTTCTCAAGCGTAGGCGCAACTCCGTTGATGCTCAGCAGCTTTATCTGGTCGTTGGCCGCCATCTCGGTGGAATAGAAGCGGAAGGAGTATCCGATAGCATTCTTGTAATTCCGGTAATCGGCAGTCCGGGTAATGATTCCACCCATGCCGTCAACTACATCCTCTTTGATTGGAGTCATGAGAGTCTCGCCCGCCATCAGCCGCTCAAGAGCACTCTGGCTGCCGCTGCCCTCATCACGCTGGAAGGCCCGGATTCTGCCAAGGCCGTTTACTCCAAGCTGCTCCCACTGAGTGAGTTTTCCGGAATATATACCGCGAATCTGGTCGTAGCTTATATCACTGAGCGGATTTTTTGAATTGACAAAGAAAACGAACGCCTCGCGGCCTATCGGGGTAAAGACCAGCTCCACGCCGTTTTCTTCGGCATACTTGAGCTGTTGTTCAGACGGAGCGGCACAGAAAATTATGTCAGACTCCCCGTCAACTATTCTTTCGTACGCTCTGGTGGTCGTGCTGCATTCAAGCACATCCCAGCTGCTGTCCGAACGGAGAACCTCCTCCGGATACACAGCCTTTGCAAAGGCCGAATATATGGGATAAAGTGCCGTAGCTCCGTCCATCCGGGGAAGGTCATTTTCAAGGGTGAGCTCAGAGGGCTCATTCAGCTCTGCCACCTTTGTTCCTTCGCTGTAAGGCCGGTACTGCCAGAGCAAATCACCCGATTCTCCCACAGTGGGTATGCTGTTCTTCCAAACACTGTAGGCAATGCTGCCAAACAGTGCCGCAACACACAAAAGCATTCCGATGAGCAGCAGCCACCAGACTTCCTTCTTTTTTATCACTCTCCAGATGATGCAGATCAGAAGGGCTATCACTGCCCCTGTCAGAACCAGAGCTGACAGAGTCGCCCACCATGGCAAACCTGTCATTACCGCAGCCAGCCCGACGACCAGCAGCACAATCACTCCCAATGCTGCCACTCCTCCTGTCAGCAGACCCTTGCCCACAGTGCGAGTGCTTCTGAAGATCATCATTACAAGTCCGGTCACGATCAACAGCGGTGATAATAACAAAGCCAGATACATCATGATTATACTGCCTTTCTATATTATGCGTTTTTCTGCATCGTTTTTAATCATCGTAAATGTAGCTGTGAAGCAGCTTTACGTTATCCTCAAGATTCAGCTTCAGCACTGACATGCCGTCTATAGTGGTGCTGCTGTACATACCGTCAGCCGGAATGGACATCTGCCCCATTTCGTTGGACAGTGCAGGAAGTGCCTTG
The DNA here is from genome assembly GCA_045604745.1 of Acutalibacteraceae bacterium. Classification (GTDB taxonomy): domain Bacteria; phylum Bacillota; class Clostridia; order Oscillospirales; family Acutalibacteraceae; genus SIG598. The sequence continues at coordinate 5,980 of JAZUOR010000158.1, forward strand.
AGAGCCAGCGAAGCAATCTGTGCGCTGCTCATGTCGGTGGCCACGTTGGGCGCCACCGCCTCCACCACACCCATAAGCTCGCCCACGCTCAGCGAGCGCAGCCGCGCCACGATCGCATTGATCAGCGTGCGCTGGCGCTGTGTGCGCATGAAGTCGTTGTCAATTTTGCGTATGCGGGCGTAGGTTACCGCCTGTTTACCGTTGAGCAGCTGTCTGCCTGCCTCGGTTGTCAGTCCGCAGTGGGAGTGGAGGTTGACCTGATTGGCTTCGGCTGCAGTCAGCTCGATTTCAACTCCGCCCACCGCGTCAACCACATCAATCAGAGCATTCATGTCAATAGTCACACAGTGGTCGATCTTAACGCGGAAATTGTTCTCCACCGTTTCCACGGCAAGCTGTGCTCCGCCGTAGGCATAAGCGGCGTTGATGCGGTTGCTTTTTCGTCCGGGTATTTCCACGTAGCAGTCACGAAGGATAGAGCACAGCCGGACGCTGCCGCCGCTCAGACTGGCAATCATGATGGTGTCAGAGCGGGAACCGCTGCCGCCGTCATCGTCTATGCCCAACAGCAGAATGTTGGTCACCCGCGGCGATGACTTCAGCTGCACTTCCGCAACTCCCGCGGCAGGCTGACTGTCACGGTGCTTCAGCTCAAGTGAATTCATCCCTGAAAGCATTACTCCTAACGCGGAGTAATATATCATCAGGAACGCCAGCACCACACAGCCTGCCACCACAGCGGCCTTTGCCGGTGTTGACAGCTGCGCAAAGCGGCTGTTTTTTCCGTTTTTTCCTCCTCCGCCCGATGCTCTTCCCGCAGAGGGGCGTGCCGGTGCAGAGCCTCCTGTTCTTGTCCTGCCGGACGAACCCGCACCTTTTTGCTGACTCATCGGTCTGAGCGGCTGAGCATAGCCGGACAGCTTTCCTGCAAGGTCCGCTGCTCTTTTTACTGCTGCATCCCGATGCGTTGTCTGCCGGCGTACCGGCCGCTGTTCTGTGCGAGGCTGACTCTCCGCAATCCGCTGCGCCACTCTTCTGGGCTGTTCGGCTGCGTTGAGCTGTGCGTTCAGACGGTCTTCCCGTTCCTGCCTGCGGCGGCGTGCTTCGTCAAAGTTAAACACGACAAAATCATCTTCGCCGCCCTCCATATCGGGGGACGGCGAGCAGGATGATGATTCAGTTTCGGGAAGCTCCGTTGAGCCGCTGTGGTCCTCCCGTTCCGCTCTGCGCGGATGGCGCGAACGGTATTCTCCGGAAGAGGACAGTCCCTTGCGCGGATGGCGGGGCCTATATTCCCCGTCTCCGGCAGACCGGTCAGAGGCACTGTCCTCTGACCGCCTGCGGGGATCAAAAATGTCAAAATAAGGCTCAAATTCGCTCATAGTAAATCAAAATCGTCAGGGTTCAAGGGGATTGTAACCGTCCGGCACTGTGATGACCAGACCGGTCGTGGTGGTTGTGGTAGTCGTTGTTGTGGTTGTGGGCTCAAGTACCACGCCGTCCGTTGTGGTAGTCGTTGTTGTAGTGGTCGTAGTTGTGGGCGGCTCAGTGGTAATGATTATACCCGGTGTGGTAGTGGTTTCGGTAGCGCTGGTGGTAGTGGTTTCGGTAGCGCTGGTATCCGATGTGAGGTCGGACGTTGCCTCCAGTGCCCAGTTGGGATTCTCAAGGAAGCGGGTAAATGCCGCTGTTGAGGTTCCTCCGGAGTGCACCGGGCACACGGGCAGACTGCTGCCGCGGGCATAATAACCGGTCGCAGTGGAGGTGCAGCCTGCTCCTGCAAAACCGCCGGACACTGTGCAGTAGGAGCGTGCCACCACGTTGCCGCTCATGTTTTCAAATTTCTTGCCGCCTACGTTTTCGTGAGCCACATTCATGATCTTCTTCCACGCTGCCTGAGCATGGTTGGGGCTCTTGATGACCAGTTCCTTCTGAACCTCATAGCCAAACCAGCAGCAGGAAACATAATAGGGAGTACCGCCGCCGAAGTAGCGGTCGTAGTCGTTACTGGTGGTTCCGGTCTTTCCGAAGGTGGCAAGACCGCTGATCTTTGCAGATCTGGCGGTACCGTTGGGGCCGGTAATGGGGCTGCGCACCATATAATTCATGATGGTGGCAGCATCGGCACTCATAACGCGCTCGCCGTCCTCAGGACCATGGGAAATGATAACGTCTCCGGTGGAGTCAAGAACCTTGCTGTAGGTGTAGGGACGGTGGTAAACACCGCCGCTGCCGAACACGGCGTAGGCTGCAGTCATTTCAAGAACCGTGACGCCGTTGGTCAGACCGCCCAGAGAAGCAGACAGGTTGACGTCGTTCTGCGCGCCGGTCTCCACCAGATTCAGATGGAAGCGCTCGGTCAGCCAGTTGAAAACGGTAGTGGGAGTCAGCACTCGTGCAACACGCACGGCACAGCAGTTGGAGGAAACCTCCAGACCCTTGACTGCCGGAATGTTTCCGCGGTAGTATCCGCCGGAATTGTTGGGCCACTGACGTGTTCTGCCCTCATCCTTGATGGTGATCTTCTGGTCGGTAATGGGAGTTGAGTACTCCAGCAGACCGGTAGCTACAGCCGGGCCGTAAGAGGCCAGAGGCTTGATGCTGGAACCGGGCTGACGGGTTGCCTGAGAGGCCATGCTGAAGTCAAGGTCGCGGTCCTTTGTTCCTCGTCCGCCGACAATGCAGCGCACAGCGCCCTCATAGTCCATAACAACGATGGCGCACTGGGGCTGGACCTGACCGGGGAACTTGGCAAAGTTGGAAGGATCGGCAAAAATAGCCTCGGCACGGTTCTGCAGGCGGGTGTCCATGCAGGAATAAATCTGCAGACCGCCGTTGTAAACAGCCTGTCTTGCTTCGACCTCGGAATAGCCGGCATACTCAACCAGCTCCTTGCGAAGGTCGTAGATCATCTGGTCAACGTACCAGTTGTTGTAGGTGGCTGTATCCGCGTTGTAAACGGAATTCTCGTTGAACACCAGTTCCTCCGCTACTGCCTGATCATACTGCTCCTGATTGATGAAGCCGTACTCAAGCATTTCGCCAAGAACCAGCATCTGGCGCTCCTTGTTGTTCTCCGGGCGGCGGAGAGGATTGTACTTGACGGGATTCTTGGTGATGCCGACGATGGCGGCACATTCAGCAAGAGAAAGATCCTTGACCTCCTTGCCGAAATAGGTCTGGGCTGCTGCGTCAACGCCGTTGCAGCCGTTGCCCAGCGCAATGACGTTTAGGTAAGCCTCCAGAATCATCTGTTTCGGATATTCCTTCTCCAGTTCCAGAGCACGGAATATCTCCTTGAGCTTACGGTCGATACTGACCTCGTTTTCGCCGGTCAGGTTCTTGATGAGCTGCTGGGTAATGGTGGAACCGCCCTGCGAATCACCGCCGCTGTGCAGGAAGTATACCGCAAAGCAGTAAACCGTTCTGCGCCAGTCAACGCCGGAATGCTCAAAGAAACGGTGGTCCTCGATGGCGACCATTGCGTCGGCAATGTAGCTGTATTCGCCGGAGTAATCCTCGCTGCGCATGTCAACAAGGTTGAGCCATTCACGGTTTTCCGAGCCGTGCAGCTTCTGGTACTCAATATACTCTCCGTCGTTGTTCTCAACATAAATAGTGGAGGTAAGCGACAGCTTGAGCTGATTGAGGTCGAAGTCGATGTCCTTGTCAAGGAACATCAGAATGTAGATCATGGACGTTGCGCCCACTATGCATCCGGTGATGACAAGCACCAGCAGCAAAGTGGCAACGCCTCGCGAAAGCAGGGTGAAGCTGCCCTTGACCACACGCCACCATGCAGGTGTTTTCCTACGCGGCTTGTAGTCAAGATCATCATAGCGGCTGTCGGTTGTGGAATCCTTGCGCGAGGGCGCACCGCTGCCGGCCTTCTGGCTCTGGCGCAGCTCTGCCTGCCGCTGCTTTTCCGTTTTGTAGCTGCCGACATAAAGCAGCACCACGGCACCCAGACGGCACAGCCAGTATTTCATCCATTTCCAGGTCGTATTTGCGTATTCCTTGACAGTGCCCCACAGCTGATCAAAGGCGCTGGGGGAATTGCTGTTATTCAAGCGCATTCGCCTCCTTAACATACTGTTATGTGCATTTCGACACAAACCGGACAGAACTAATTCTTTCGCGTGTGTGCTTCACCGCAGCCGCGATGAATAACCACACTCCCTGCGGCAAAGGCTAATAACACCATATTCTATGATATCATTGCCTGATGGAGGGTTTATTATGAAGCTTGCAAAAAGATTATTCCTGCTGTTTGCCGCAGGGCTGTTCGCCCTGTCTCTTTTGAATTATCTTGAGCATAATGCAGACGCATCCAGACACACAGATGCACCGGCACAGTCATCACCCGCCAAAGAGGGCTATTTTGTGCAAAGCGAAGGACTGCGAATATGCATCCGCCCTCTGAGCGGAGGCCCGACCCGATATGCCGAAGGCATATGCGTCAGCGACCTTCCCGGAGCTGACCGCGAGCAGCTGGCATGCGGGTTCACGCTGCCCGACGATGCTGCTCTGCTGGCTTTGCTGGAGGACTATACCGGATAACGCTGCAACTACTCCATTATCGGTATTATTATACCGCGCAAATGTGAATGCTTCAAGTACTTTTAGCATATATAATGTGAATTGTTATATTCTGCCTGATCTGCTGTACAGCAGCCGAATCCGGTTCAGTGTATCGCCCACCTGCTCTGCCGGTCGATTTATGCGTTTTTTCTCATGGGCACTTGACTGATTATAATTGCAAGTGTACGATATATGTGTATTTCATTTTCTGCTGCTTAGCATTATCAGGAGGATCATTCATGGAAGTTCTACGCACAATAGCCGAATGGCGCACACCTTTTCTTGACAGCCTTTTTCTGCTGCTGACAAAGCTGGGCGAAGAAGCCATTGTCATTCTTGCCGTAGCGGCACTCTACTGGTGCATCAGCAAAAAGGCAGGCTACGGACTGGGCTTTGCTTATTTTTTCTCCGGTCTTGCCGTCAACACGCTGAAAATCAGCTGCCGCATCGACCGCCCGTGGATCATCGATCCCGACTTTGATGTGGTAGAGGCCGCAAAGGAACACGCCACAAGCTATTCCTTCCCCAGCGGACACACCCAGAGCGCCACCGCCTTGTACGGTTATCTGGGGCTGAATGCCGGAAAAAGCCGGTACCGACTTCTGTTTCTTCTTGGTATTCCCGTTGTCGGTTTTTCGCGGATTTATCTCGGCGTTCACACCCCTGCCGATGTTCTTGTCGGCTTTGCCGTCACTGCTGTCTTTGTACTTCTTTTCACCGTGCTTTTCCGCACTGACGAGCCTTCACTCAGGCTCTTTATCATTGCCGGTATAGTTCTGACTGCATGCTCCTTTGGAGCTCTGGCCTATGCGCTGTATCTTTTCAACAGCGGGATCATCGAATATTCCTACGCCTCCGACATTTGCAAATTG
>JAZUOR010000159.1:0-6884 GCA_045604745.1 Acutalibacteraceae bacterium
ACCACAACCACCGCGATAGCCACCACTACGCCCTCCACCACCGCCACTACAGTTGCAACTACGACCTCCACGACAACTACAACTACAACCACAACTACAACCTCTACTACGACCACTACTACGGCTCCGACCACCACGACAACCACGACCCCCGCGCCAAGCTTTGAGGCTCAGGTTCTGGAGCTGGTCAACAAGGAGCGCGCCGCATACGGCCTGAGCCCTCTTTCCGGAAGTAACTCCGGCCTGAATTCAGCCGCCGCTCTGCGCGCCAAGGAGCTGGTCAGCAAATTCGACCATTACCGTCCTGACGGCTCCGTCTGCTTTACCGCCCTGAATGAATACGGCGTAAGCTACAGAGCTGCAGGTGAGAACATCGCCTATGGCTATCCGAGTCCTGAAGCCGTTGTCAACGGTTGGATGAACTCCGAGGGACATCGGGCAAACATCCTCAACAGCTCATTTTCACAGATGGGCGTAGGCTATTACCGCCACAACGGAACCGCCTACTGGGTACAGCTGTTTATTGGATAAAAACCGCATAAAGAAAATGGGCTGTCGCAAAAATCAAAATCTGCGGCAGCCCATTTGTGCGCTCATGTTTTTCTGTCACTTAATGCCCTATAAAATAATGCAAACACCTTGAAATATCTCGGTTTTCGCATAAGCACAATATGTCCGACAGATGACCTGTCGAACTTGGCGCGGGAATATTTCACGCTTTCCTTCTGCGCAAGTACTTTTTCGGCACACTGGTTTTCTGCCGATTCTGTTCTGCCTTGTTCCACAGTATCTGCAGATTGTACGCAAGGCAAAGAAAGAACAATTACATGTGCACATTTGTCTTCCATACATTCAGAAAATACCGGAAGCTGTTATTCTGCCTGAGAACGCTGAAGACACGTTTGACCTGTACCGAACGACAGACACGTTGACGCAGTAATCATCTTCTGCACTGTAGTTCATATTTTCAAAGCGAACAATATTATTTCTTTTCCGATAATACTGAGAACTACTGCAATGCTGAACAATATACGAAGAAACCTGAGAAAACAAAAAATTCGAGTGTTCACAACTCAAGTCCGTTATGAACACTCGAAATGGTTGCGGAGGCAGGATTTGAATTGTACAACGCCGTTCCAATGGCTTACCTTATGTGATAAAAATCGCATAGGTAAGCCATTTGTGTTTTTGGCTTTTTCCGAGTTTTCTATATTCAAATGGCTGGTAATAATCCACTGCTGCAATTGCTGCGACGGCGGTCGTTTGCCTCTTGATGATAGAGGCAACACTCACGTCTGTATGCAAGTCAATTTGTTCAACCGAATCATGTGCAGTAAATTTACAAAGTCTGCCCAGCCTAACACCATGCAGCTTTAGGTTATCTCAGAGGCGATGGTCAAAAATAATACTATTTTCTGTTCCTTGCTGCGTCTTTGATTTCTCACGGAATTCGCGCTTGAGCCTTAGTGCATCATTTTTAAGCTTTGGGATTCAGCTCAGATCTTCATCTTGCTGCATCAAGCTCTTCCGTAGCGTCTGGTGGTTGCAAGAATCCGCTCGGTAAGTTCTTCGGTGATACATCCCGGCTTGGCACGCCATGTCCAGTTCTTTACCGAAAGGGTGCCCGGACTGTTCATGCGCCCTTCAGCGCCAAGTTCAAGATAATCCTGCATCTGGATTACACAGAGCTCACTTACCGAACTCATGCAGCCGCGGATTATGCCGGTCACCATGCCCTCCTCGTCGTTGAGACCAAGATAGGCTTTGGCCATGGCAAGATCCTCCGGCGAGGCCTCGTTGAGCCACTGGGCAGCTGTCATGTTGTCGTGGGTTCCGGAATAGCACACCGACTTTACGGGATATGAGTGGGGGAGATAGTCGGAAGTCTCTCTGGAGTCAAAAGCAAACAGCATCACTTTCATTCCGGGATATCCGAAATGCTGCTGGAGACTGCGAACCTCAGGGGTCATGTAACCCAGATCCTCGGCAATGAAGTCAAGGTCAGGTATGGCTTTGCATACAGCGTCGGTAAAGTCTGTGCCGGGGCCTTTCTGCCATGAGCCTCCCGCTGCAGTTTTGTCTCCGGCGGGAACCGCCCAATAACTCTCAAACCCTCTGAAATGATCCAGACGGACGACATCATAAATTCTGGAAGCAGCCGTAAGGCGGCGAATCCACCATTCATAGCCGGTGGATTTCATTTTATCCCAGTCATACAGCGGGTTGCCCCAAAGTTGACCGTCTGCGGTGAACGAATCGGGAGGACAACCTGCAACCATCTTGGGCCGACGGTTTTCGTCAAGCTGGAACAACTGCGGTTCCGACCACACATCCGCCGAATCCAGCGGAACATATATGGGAACGTCACCGATGATCCGAATGCCCTTTTGGTTGGTGTAGCTGCGAAGAGCTTCCCACTGACGGAAGAAAACATACTGGAGGAAGCAATGGAATCTGATTTCCGGATCCATTTCTCTGCGGCAGGTCTCCATGGCCAAAGGCTCTCGGGTGACCAGCTCTGCAGGCCAGCTTTGCCAGTCGCTTCCGTTGACGCGCTCCTTGAGAGCCATGAACAAGGCGTAATTTTCCAGCCAATCGGCGTTGTCTTTGACAAATTGCGTATATTTCTCGTCCGGTACAAAACGTTCGTGAGCCTTTCGAAGCAGATTCAGTCGGTTTTTGTACATCCGTCCGTAATCCACTCTTGTCTCGTCTATGCCCCAGCAAATATCGCTTGCTTCCTTTTTATTAAGGAGACCTTCTTCTACCAGCATATCAATATCGATCAGATAATGATTGCCGGCGAAGGTAGAAAAGGACTGATAGGGAGAATCCCCGAAGCCGGTAGGGCACAGCGGAAGTATCTGCCAGTACGCCTGACCTGCGTCGTGGAGAAAATCAACAAACTCATAAGCACATTTTCCCATGCTGCCGATGCCGTAGGGGCTCGGCAGAGATGTGATGTGCATTAAAATACCGCTATTTCGCATATGTGATCATGCCTTTCTCGTATAGAAAGGTTACTTCAAAAATCCCGGCGGAAAGCTTCTCATCAGCGGAGAGTGTGGGATTTTTGCCAGCAATCTTTAGGAACAATTTATTCTCCTATGCGGCGTGTGCTTTCTTTCTGATACAATGAGTACTGTACAGTTTCGTGGCAGGGTTCTCCTCCACGTTCTATATGTTCGATAAGTATTTCTACTGCACGTCTTGCCATTTCCTTGAATGACTGCACAACTGTTGACAGCTGCGGCACCAGGTACGAGCCCAACGGCAGACCGTCAAAACCCATTACCGACACATCCTCCGGCACACGCAGTCCGTTATTGTGCAGAGCTCTGATGGCACCGATAGCCATAACGTCTGCCACGGCAAACAGAGCTGTGAACGGGCGGCCGTTGGCGATGAGCTGCTGAGTGGCGTTGTATCCGTCCTGATAGGAGAAACGCACGCCTCTGTAATCCAGCTCTTCGTCATATTCGATGTCGTGATTGCGGAAAGACTGCATGCAGCCCTCATAGCGCAGTCTGCTTGTATCGGAAACATTCCGATCACCGCCTACGATGACGAATTTTCTGTGTCCAAGTGCAATCAGGGAATCCATGGCACAGCGCGCTGCCTGCCGGTCGTCCGTACACACGCTGGACAGATTGTCAAAAGGCAGATCAGAAGCATCGTTTGATACAAGCACACACGGAATGTCTATCTTGTCAAAATCAGCGAGGAAATACTGGTTGTTGCCTCCGAGGAAAATCACGCCCAAAGGCTTTTTCTCCCGGCAGAGTTGGACTGCGTGAAGCACTTCGTTGCTGTCCTCATCCATGTAGTCCACGTAGAGGGGATAGCTTGTGCGCGCAACCAGGTTCTGGATGGTTTCAACCATCTCGCTGAACATCTCGTTGGAGGTGCCCTTGACTATCACGAGGATGGATGTAGCATGCTGCTTCAGCTGCCTTGCGTTGGCGTTACTCTGAAAGCCGTACTCTTCCACCGCCTTCATGATCGTGCTGCGCGCCTTTTCGCTGACGTTGGGATGATTGTTCAGCACACGGGACACCGTAGCCACTCCATATCCCGTTTTCCGGGCAAGATCTTTGATAGTCAAACAGGCACCTCCTTTTCGAATTTATCCTTCAGTATCTTGTAATTGTGATTAAATCAGCCCTTGACAGCACCGGCGACAACGCCCTTGATGATGTGCTTCTGGCAGATGAGGTAAATAATGATAACCGGGAGAACGGTGAGCATGATGCAGGCCATCATGGGGCCCATTTCCACTCGACCGAAGCTTCCCTTGAAGTACTGGATGAGAATAGGAACAGTGGTGTACTCCTTGCGGTCCAGTACCAGATAGGGCAGCAGATAGTCGTTCCAGACCCACATGGTCTCGAGAATACCGACAGAGATAAGAGTGGGCTTGAGAACGGGCAGAACGATCATGAAGAAAGTCTGGAGAGGATTGCAGCCGTCGATCATTGCGGCCTCTTCAATCTCAATGGGAATGGACTTTACGAATCCCGAGAACATAAACACTGCAAGACCTGCGCCGAATCCCAGATAAATCACCCAGATATTCCACGGGGTGTTGAGTTTGAGCTGGTCAGAGGTAGCTGCCAGAGTGAACATAAGCATCTGGAACGGAACTACCATCGAGAAGATAAACAGGAAATAAACTATCTTTGTGAAGAAATTTTCCACGCGGGTTATATACCACGCACACATGGAGCAGAAAACCAGAATGGCTATAACGGAGGTCACAGTTATGAGCACGCTGGTAAGGAATGCTTCCACAAAGCCCTTGGAACCGATGGCGTTGACAAAGTTGTCAAGGCCGGCAAAGGTGTCTGCGCTGGGCAGGTCAAAGGCGGTGTTGGTGGATATGGCGGTTTCCTTCTTCAGGGAGTTGATGAGGATCATGATGATCGGGTAGAGCCATGCAAAGCTCAGCACCGACAGAAGTACGGTGAACAGTCCCGATCTGACGCCTGCAGCGCCGGCCTTTTTGCGGCTTTTGACTGCACCGTCTCCGGAAGCTTCTTTCACTTCGTAGGATCTTGTGTCCTCGGGGTATTTTTCTTCGTCAAGCTCGTCAAAATCTTCCATAATGACGATCATGCCGGAATCTTCTTCCTCTTCGGCTGCCTCGACGATTTCGCCGGAGACTTCCTCAGCTTCAGAAGCGTCGGAGGTAAGAACCTCTTCTTCAGCAGCGATGGTCTCGGCAACTGCCTCTTCCATAGCTTCGGCTTCGTTCAATATCTTCTTTTCTTCGTTGCTCATTACTGCTGCACCTCCCGGGAACGGGTCGCACGGAGCTGAATCATGGAAACGATGATGACCATGATGCAGAATACGACCGCTTTAGCCTGTCCGATGCCCTTCCAGGCAGCGCCTGAGCGGGCATAGAAGTTATTGTAGATGTTGAGCGCCAGCATCTCGGTGCTGTGATTGGGATCGCCGCCGGTCAGCGCCAGGTTCTGGTCGATGAGCTTAAAGGAGTTGCTCAGAGTCAGGAACAGGCAGATGGTGATGGAAGGCATCACGTTGGGGATCTTGATCCTGAACAGGGTCTGCAGCGAGGTAGCGCCGTCGATCTTTGCTGCCTCGAGCATGTCATTGGGGATGGACTGCAGGCCGGCGATATAAATTATCATCATATAACCGATCTGCTGCCAGCACATGAGGATGATAAGGCCCCAGAAACCGGCTTCCTTGTTGAGAGCCAGCAGAGGCTCGCCTACCAGACTCAGCACGCAGTTGATAAGAATGTTCCAGATATAACCGAGCACGATGCCGCCGATGAGGTTGGGCATGAAATAAACGGTACGGAACAGATTGGTGCCCTTGATGCCGCTGGTCAGCGCCAGAGCGACTGCAAAGGCAAGCACGTTGATGAGTATGGTGGATACAATAGTGAAAACTGCGGTAAAACCAAGGGAACTGAGGAACTGCTCATCCTTGAAAACCTTGATATAGTTCTCAATGCCGACCCAGGTCGCCTTGTTAATCGTAGTGAATTTGCAGAATGATAAATAAAGACCTTCAACAAACGGCACGATAAAGCCGATTATGAAAGCACAGAATGTGGGCAGCACGAATACCGGCCACCATTTTTTTGTTGCTTTAACCAAGAGGGATTCCTCCTTGCATTACCTTAAAATATATAAGGTCGGGTGATAACATCATGTCACAAAAGTTGTTAATATATACCTTGATGGAGCAGAATGAGGGTGGGCAGAAAAGCCCACCCTCATCTTTTAATTTAATTCAAATCAGAAAATCCGGGACTTGAGGAAGGATTAGCCAAGGAGAGCGTACTCAGCAGCCCAGCCGTCAACGAAGTTCTCAACAACAACAGCCCAGTTGTCATCGGTGGGATCTGCAGCGTAAGCAGTCAGAGCGGAACCGACCATGTTCTTCCACTCCTCAGAGGGCATGGTGGGGAAGTTCCAGGAAACGGGGTTCTTGCCAGCAGCGGTGTAAGCAACATCCTGCTTGACGAAGAGGTTGGGGGACTCAACAGCGGTGTCGAAGGGGATGACGAAGCCCATGTCGTTAGCCATGGAAGCAGCGCCTTCCTCAGAAGATACGCACCAGTTGATGAAAGCGAGGGTAGCGTCGATGTCAGCCTGATCGGCGTCCTTGTTGACACACCAGTAGTTCTCGGTACCGGTGCACAGACCCTGGTTGGCTTCGTCGCCAACGCCGATGTAGATGGGAATCATAGCCAGATCGGCATCGCTGTAAACAGCGGAGAGGGAACCGTACTCCCAGGAACCGTTCTGGAAGAAGACAGCCTCGCCGTTGAGGAACTCGTTGCGGGAGTCGTCGCCGGTCTTGGCAGAGAGCTCAGCGGGAGCGCAGGTGGAGTTGTTGATGTAGAG
>JAZUOR010000160.1:0-3032 GCA_045604745.1 Acutalibacteraceae bacterium
CTCTCCACGGGCTTCATCCTGCTGGCAAAGGTGCTGGGCTATGTAAACATGACCCGGTTCCGCCCCGACTTTGTCTCGGTGGTCATCTTTGCCCTGCTGACGGGTGTGTGGTTCCTTTTTCCCGTAATATTCAAGCGGAAAATTACCTCTATTCAGCTCATTATGCTGTCGGCTGCGCTGGGCATCGGCGTCAGCCTGCTGGCCGAACGGCTGTAAATTTGCTATTGCAATGATTCTGCCGTGATGGTAGAATAAGTAAACCATAAGATATTCGGAAAACTCACAATATATAAGGAGTGTGTATACACATGAGCGACTACAGGATCGCCACCAAATGCGTGCAGAGCGGCTGGCAGCCGGAAAACGGTGAGCCCCGCGTGCTGCCCATCTACCAGAGCACAACCTACAAGTATGATTCCTCCGAGGAAATGGCTGCTCTGTTCGATCTGACCGCCGACGGCTTTTTCTACACCCGTCTTGCCAACCCCACCGTTGCCGCTGTGGAAAGCAAGATAGCCGAGCTTGAGGGAGGCATCGGCGCCATCCTTTGCTCTGCCGGTCAGGCCGCATCCTTCTATTCCGTTTTCAACATCTGCCATTCCGGTCAGAGGGTCATTGCATCCACTGCCCTGTACGGCGGCACCTATAACCTGCTCAACAAGACCCTGCGCGAGATGGGCATCGAGACCGACTTCATCTCCCCCACCGCAACCTATGAGCAGATCGACGCTCTCTTCACCGAGGATACACGCTGCTGCTTCATCGAGTCCCTCTCCAACCCCACCCTGACCATCGCTGACATCGAGGTGTGGGCTGCTGTGGCTCATGCACACGGCGTTCCTCTCATCGTGGACAACACCTTCCCCACTCCCATGAATCTGCGTCCCATCGAGTTCGGCGCTGACGTTGTTGTTCACTCCACCAGCAAGTATCTGGACGGTCACGCCACCGCTCTGGGCGGCTGCGTCATCGACGCCGGTACCTTTGACTGGGCAGCCTCCGGCAAGTTCCCCATGCTGACCACTCCCGACGAGAGCTACCACGGCATCACCTACACCGAGCACTTCGGCAAGGCCGCTTATCTTGCCAAGATGAGAGCTCACCTCATGCGCGACTTCGGCGCCATGATGTCTCCCCAGAACGCTTTCCTGCTCAACATCGGTCTTGAAACTCTCCACCTGCGCATGCCCCAGCACTGCAAAAACGCTCTGGCTGTGGCTCAGTATCTGGAAAAGGACGAGCGCATCGAGTGGGTCAACTATCCCGACCTTGAAAGCAGCGAACAGCACGAGCTGGCTAAAAAATACATGCCCAAGGGCACCTGCGGCGTCGTAACCTTCGGCATCAAGGGCGGCAGAGAGGCTGCCACACGCTTCATGGACTCCCTGCAGATGGCTGCAATCGTCACCCATGTTGCCGATGCACGCACCTGCGTGCTCCATCCTGCCAGCACCACCCACCGCCAGATGAGCGATGCAGAGCTTGAAGAGGCCGGCATCACCGCCAACCTCATCCGCTTCTCCGTGGGCATCGAGGATGCGGCAGACATCATTGCCGACATCGAGCAGGCTCTGGCCAAGGCTCAGTAATATCACCCGCATCAGGCGAATATAAATTAAATGACCATAGCCGCAGAGCCCTGACCGGTTCTGCGGCTATATTACCGATACGGCGGATAATCCGCTGCTAACTGCAATTCCGGAGGTAACAGAATGCTTGCTCTCCTTTCCCGTCTGTTTATTGACGACCATCACAATTACACCTCGCCCGCTGTGCGTGAGGGCTACGGCGTGCTTTGCGGTGTGATGGGCATTGTGCTCAACGTGCTGCTGTTTGCAGGCAAGCTGGCAGCCGGTCTGTTCTGCGGCTCCATCGCCATGATGGCCGATGCCTTCAACAACCTTGCCGACGCGGGAAGCTCGGTGGTGACCATGCTGGGCTTCAAGCTGGCGGGGCGCAAGCCCGACCCGGAGCATCCATTCGGTCACGGACGTATGGAGTACATCTCCGGTCTGCTGGTGGCTCTTATGATACTGCTCATGGCCTTTGAGCTGATAAAGAGCTCCATTCAGAAGATAATCACTCCCCAGCCCCTTGACACCTCCTGGTGGGTGGTGGTTCTGCTGGCGGCGGCAATCCTCGTCAAGCTCTATATGTACTTCTATAACCGCAAGGCAGGAAAGCTGATTTCATCCTCAGCCATGAAGGCGACCGCCACAGACAGTCTCAACGACTGCATTGCCACCGGCGCTGTACTGCTGTCCACCATTGCCGCCATGCTCTTTGACGTCAATCTGGACGCATGGTGCGGTCTTGCGGTGGGTCTGTTCATCCTCTATTCGGGCATCAAGGCGGTCAGCGAGACCACCGGCGACCTGATGGGCAAGGCTCCGGAGCCTGAGCTGGTAAAGCGTGTGCACGAGATTGTCATGGCCGGTGAAGGCGTGATGGGCATGCACGACCTTATCATTCACGACTACGGTCCCGGACGGCTGGTCATTTCCCTCCACGCCGAGGTTCCCGCCTCAGGCAACATTCTCGCCCTGCACGACATGATCGACAACGTGGAGCGGCAGCTGCGGGACGAATTCAACTGCACCGCAACCATCCACATGGATCCCGTCTCTGATGACGAGGCCACCACCATCCTCCACGCCGCCACCGTCAAGGTGGTGCGTGCCATCGACGAGCAGCTCAAGATACACGATTTTCGTGTGGTCGAAGGTCCCACCCACATCAATCTTATCTTTGACGTGGTGGTTCCCTTCCGGTATCACATGTCCGATGCACAGGTGCGTCAGGCCATCAACGACGCCGTGGACGAAAAGATGCCAGGCTGCTGCGTGGTGCTGACCGTGGACAAGGAATATCATCAATAGACAGAAAAACCGGACGCGTGGTTTGCGTCCGGTTCAGCTTGTAGAAAAAGTCTGAATTTCCTTATTAATGGAAACATTTTCGGGCTTGCTGGTTACTATCGTCCTCACGGACGATACAGGGAACCCCCGCCGAGGGTTCCCTACAACAAAACA
>JAZUOR010000161.1:0-2001 GCA_045604745.1 Acutalibacteraceae bacterium
TCAGTACAATGTAGCATTTCCTAATACTTTGTATCGTTCACATAACCAAATCGTCTTTTTACCCGCAAAACATACCGTTTTTAGAACAATTTTAGGTCGGTTCTCAACGGAGTGTGGAGCCTGCATTAAGTTAATACAAAGTTCCGGTTTAATGCATTGCAACACCTGATGCCGCAATTCAGCCTTTTCTTATGCTTTCTGTCATTTGTACAGCCAATTCGATTTTTTCACAAAAACACACCGTTTTAAGAATATTTTCAGATAAATTCTCAACTGAGTGACACAGACCTCTGGAAGATGAAACGCAACAACATATCAACTATGAATCTTTCTGTATTCACTGGGTGAAAGACCGTATTCACGCTTGAATGCCCGAAAAAAGGCAGTATAGTCACAAAAGCCCGACTGCTCTGCCGCGGCGCTCAACTCTATGTTCTCCATCATAAGTCTTCTCGCCCGATCCAGTCTCTGCTGGGTGACATACCGATAAAAGCTGAGTCCAAGACGCTTATTGCACAGATGAGTCACGGTGCTCTCGCTGACATGCAGTTTCCTGGCCGCGTCACTGACGGTGATTTTCTCCTGCAGATTCCCCGCCACAAAGGACAGCAGCTCGTCCAGCAGTTCCGTCTTTTCTCTGAGCGGCGGTTCTCCGCTGCCGTTCATAGCCCGTATCAGCAGCGCCAGCAGTAGATTAGTATTGCCGTAAAGAGCCATTTCCCACCCGGCCAATCTTTTTTCAGACTCTCTGCAGCCCCGTTGAAAAAGTTCCCGAAGTTCCCGTTCCCGGGCCATGCCTGCTGTCCGCAGAAGATAATGGCGGTTGTGCAATTTATGCTGCTGATTCACATCCGACCACCGAGCAAAAAACTCGGTCATTTTTTCCGCATTCACCCACAGAACAATGCGTTCGTACGGTGTTTTCATTTCCTCCGAAAACAGAGGACAATGGCTCACACCGGGCGGGATCCAGATAATATCGCCCCGCCGGAGTCTGTATCGCTCCGTGCCCACAAGATACTGCACTTTGTCGCAGCTGACGCAATAAATCAGTTCGAAAAAGCTGTGGCTGTGAGGCAGCACCAGATCCGCCTCCCTGCTGATATCCCGGTGAGAATCCGCATAGGCAGAATTCATCTCAATTTCCTGATAAATATTCTCCAGATTGATCCCCAGAGAATCACACTTTTCCTTCAGCGCCAACATATTCGGTTCATTTCCGGCTGCCTGCTGTATCTGGTGCATCAAGTCCGCCAGTTTCATCCATATCAACCCTTTTTTGCTGTTTTTTATATCATATACCATATTTGCCGAATATGCAATGTTCGATGCGATTTACACTATATATTTTGCGGAATAAGTAAGATATACTAATATAGAAAATACAGGTATTCCTGTATATACTAAGAAAAAGGAGAAAATTACCATGGCAAAAATCGATACTTCCGTTCGGCCTTTCAGCGGTAAGGACGAATGGGGCTATATCTTCGGTGATATGGCCGGCAGCTTTGTGAACCTGTATGTTGACGCGTATTTCCTAACATTCTGCACCTATTGTTTGGGTATTGATGCCAAATGGATGGCAGGCCTGTTCCTGTTTGCCCGTCTGTGGGACGCCATTAATGACCCCATTATCGGTTCCTTCCCCGACCGCTGGCACCTGGGCAAGAGCAAGGATAAGTTCTCTCCCTGGATCAAGCTGTTTATGATCCCCCTGGCACTGTCCGGTGTGCTTTGCTTCAGCAAAGTTCCTTTTGAAGGTGTTGTCCTGCATGCTTTCGTGGCCTTTGCCTACATCTTCTTTGGCATGAGCTACACCGGTACCTCCATGCCCTTCGGCGCTATGGCCAATGTGGTCACCGTGGACCCCGTTCAGCGTTCCAAGCTGTCCCGTGCCCGCTCCGTGGGCGGCGGCCTGGTGGGTGCCGTGGCACTGGGTATGGTTCCCGTGATCTGCTACAAGGACAATCAGCCCATTCCCGGACGGTTCACCCTGCTGGC
>JAZUOR010000162.1:0-2142 GCA_045604745.1 Acutalibacteraceae bacterium
TCCTAAGACCGCTTGGCCTCCGACTTCTTCGGGGCGGGTCGTATATCAAGGAGGTATATGAACGAAGAATCACTCGGCTTCTGCAAGGCTTCCCTCTGCGTGACCTTCATAGAAGAAAGCGTGCTTCTTGCGGCCCTCGGCGGTGTTGCCGCCGGTGGCAAGGCTGACCACGAAGCAGAGAATGAGGGAGACCACCATGGCGAGGCAAGCAAACAGAGGACCCTGATCCATCATGCTGCCAAGACCGAAGGGTGCCTGCCAGCCGTTGGCAAACAGCTTGGCCAGAACAGGGGGCAGAGCGGTGACAAAGCCGCCCAGCATACCGGCCCATGCGCCTGCCTTGTTGAGGCCGCGCCAGTAGAGAGCGACGGCGTAAGGAGCAAGGAAGGAACCGGAAATGATGCCCCAGGAATAGCTCATCATGTCAAGAATCAGTGTGTCGGAGTTGGCGATGAAATAGCTGACCACGACAAAGACGATGCAAAGAACCTTGGTGACCACAGCCTGAGCGGTCTTGGAAAGCTCCTTTTTGCTGTTGTCGGCGATGAGGTCCATGGTTACGGTGGAGCAGGCGGTCAGAGTGACCGAGGAAAGGGTGGAAACGGAAGCGGAGATGAGCAGCATCAGCACGATGCCCAGCAGAATGTTGGGCAGCTGAGCGTTGGCCAGCATGTTGGGAACGATGTAGTCCACGCCGCCTTCGGGCAGCTCCTTGAAGAAGACATGCCCCAGAGAACCGACGAAATAGCCGCCCACACCGATGATGATGCCGAAGATGGTGCAGATGATGGTGCCGGTTTTGACTTCCTGCTTGTTCTTGATGCCATAGTACTTGTGGATCATCTGGGGCAGACCCCAGGTGCCGAAGCTGGTCATAAGCACGGTGGCCCACAGGGCGATGTGGCTTCTGGGAGTGAGGTTGAGAGCGGCTGTTTCAGAAGCAAGACGCTCCATGCCGGTGCTCAGGCCGCCCACGGCGTCACTGCGCACAACGAAGATTATCATAAAGATAACGCCGAACATCATGATGAAGCCCTGCACGCCGTCGGCTTTGAGAGCACCGACATAGCCGGACAGCACAATGATAAGTGCGGCGGCAAGGGCGATGACGATCATGCAGATATTTTCAGGGATGTTGAGCAGCACCGAGCACACGCTGGTCAGTCCCTTGTAAACGCTGGCAGAATAGGGAATGAGGAACACGAAGATAACGACAGCGCAGAATATCTTCATGGCTTTGGATTCATAGCGTGCCTCGAAGAACTGGGGCATGGACTTGATCTTCAGACGGCGGGTGGTTTCGCGGGTGCGGTTGGCAAGAACCAGCCATGCCAGCAGCGAGCCGAAGATGGCATTGCCTATACCGGGCAGCACTGCCCATGAGCCAAAGCCCCAGCCGGTCTTACCGGCGTAACCGATGAACATGACGGCGGAAAAATATGCTGTGCCGTAGGACAGAGCGGAAAGCCAGCCGCGGGAGCTGCGGCTGCCCACGGTGAAGTCGGTCATGTTTTTGGAACGGCTGCGGTTGATGAGGCCCACCACCAGCATGAATACTGCGTAGGCGGCGATGACCAGCCAAAGGGTCAGTTCCTTACTCATAACGATACCTCTTTCTTTTGACGCTTTAAAGCTTTTATGCTTTTACGCATTGAAGTGACTGGACATATAATACACCTTTCGCGAGCCGATGTCAACCATGAATTGCACGATTCAACATTTATATGCGCAAATGGTGCTTTTGCACCAAAGGGATTGCGCGAAACGCAGGAATATGGTAAAATCATATACAGCGTTACTCTATGACTTAATCTGATCACGGAGGACAATCATGAACCAGAGCATTATAGAAAAAGCCGGAGCAACTGCGGCTAAAATGACCGACGAGCAGAAAGCAAAGCTGCTTTCCGGAGTTGATTTCTGGCACCTCTACAGCAATAAGGAACTGGAAATACCGGAGATCATGGTCAGCGACGGCCCTCACGGTCTTCGTCAGGTGACCGATCAGGACGATGTAAACCATGTTCACAACACCGTTGCCAGCACCTGCTTCCCCGGAGCTGCAACCACTGCCTGCTCCTTTGACCCGGAGCTGCTGGAAAAGGTGGGCAGAGCCATAGGCGAGGAGGCCCGCAAGCAGGG
>JAZUOR010000163.1:0-17952 GCA_045604745.1 Acutalibacteraceae bacterium
GTGGCACGGTGCCAGCTGGACCTTCGTGGTCTGGGGACTTTACCACGGCGGACTGATGATGCTTGAGGAATATGTGCCCGTAAAGCGCACCGTTCCCGCTTTCATCAAGCACCTCTACGCCCTGCTGGCAGTGTGCGTCGGCTTTGTCATCTTCCGCGCCGACACACTCTCTCAGGGCCTGCATATCATCGGACAGATGTTCGCCGGATGGCGGTTTGACCCCGCCTCATCCGCGCTGGCTCTGAGTCAGCTTTCGCCGCTGTTCCTCTTTGTGCTGGCAGCAGCGGTGGCAGGCTGTATGCCGCTGAGCGGCGTTGTGGAGCATGTGCGCGCAAGAATGCAGCTCCGACCCGCTGCACTCACTGCCGCATCCTATGCCGGCGCCGTTCTGCTGCTGGTGCTCTGCATGGCAAGCCTTGCCGGCGGCACCTATAATCCCTTTATCTATTTCAGATTCTAAGGAAGTGAACCATGAAGACGCTTTCCACAAAAGAAAAATGGCTGTGCGCATTCGTTGCGGTCGTCATGGTCATCTGCCTTGTTCCGCTGGCAGGCATGCTTGTGGCACCCACCACACACACCACCGAAAACAAGGTTCTTGCTTCCATGCCGGAGCTTAAGGACGAGAACGGCTTCAACAGCGACTATCTCTCTGGCCTGGGCGCATACTATGCCGACCACTTTGCCCTGCGGCAGCAGCTGGTGTCGCTCGATTCCTCCATACGCAGCCGGATATTCGGCGTGTCCACCGTTGATTCGGTGGTGGTGGGCAGGGACGGCTGGCTGTTCTACTCCGACACGGTAAAGGACTTCACCGGCAGCGCGCCCATGAGCGACCGCCAGCTGTTCAACATCGCCAACAACATGGCGATAACCCAGCGATATGTGAACGAACGGGGCGCAAAATTCCTGTTTACCATCGCACCCAACAAGAACACCCTCTATCCTCAGTTCATGCCCTACACAATGCAGGCAGCGGAACCGGCGACGCACAATGCTGTCCGCCTTGAAAGTGAGCTTTCTCAGGCGGGCGTAAGCTACAGCGACCTGTTTGAGCTGTTCGGCGCGCAGGATGAGATACTCTATCTTGCCCGCGACTCCCACTGGAACAACGACGGTGCACTGCTGGCAGCTCAGAAGCTGCTGTCCGACACCGGAAAAGCCGATGCGGCATCAGCACTCGGCCACCTTGAGCGTACGGTTGACCCCAGCTATATCGGCGACCTCAACCGCATGCTCTACCCCACAAACTCAAAGCCGGAAAACAACGCAGAATACACCGCGGAAAATTACGAGATAACCAACGGTGCGCGTGCAGCCGACGACCCCATAATCATCACCTCGGCATCGGATGTCAGCGGTTCGCTGCTTATGTACCGCGACTCCTTCGGCAACACACTGTACCCATTCATGGCTCAGGTGTACAGCACCGCCTGTTTCGTGCGCACGGTCCCCTACAACCTTGGGCTGTACATGGACATCCATCAGCCCGACACGGTCATGATTGAGAAGGTGGAACGCTCCATTGACGAGCTTGCCTCCATGCCGCCTGTGCTGGAAACGTCACAGACCCAGCTGCTTGTTGCCAGCACCATTGAGACAGGCAGCGTGATAACCGTCTGTGAGCCCGCCGAAAATGTAATGCTGTGGCGCATCGACGGAACGGTCGAGCCCGGTGTTATGGACGAGCGTTCCCGCATATTTATCCGCATAACAAATGAGGACGGAACCTCCTTTGTTCGCGAGGCATTCACCGTCAGCGACGATAGCACTGACAACGGACTGCGCATGTACATTTCCAAGGACGCCGTATATGGCGTGTCCACTGTGGAGGCCATCGTTTCGGTGTCCGGACAGCTTACCTCTGCAGGCAGCGTCACCGTACACTGGGACAGCATAGCTCCCGCTTTTTCCGAATGATATTTACTCAGGAGTGTTTTGAATCATGGACAAAATCAAGGAAATACTGATACTGCTCGGCAAAAAGGTCACCGGGCTCTATGAAAAGGCTGTACCCGCACTCAGAAGCGCCGGCACAAAGACCGCTGATTTCCTTCGGCAGCCGAAGAACGCTGTCATATGCGGCGGAGCCGTGCTTGTCATTGCTGCCGCCTGTGTTTTCACATGGCTGGCGGTCAATGTGTGGAGCTGGGCGGAAGTAACGGTCACAATGCCCCGTGATCTGATGGTCACGGACAGCGATATTGTTTCTGCCGCTGATGTTTCCGCGTCCGACCTTGTTTCCGGTGCAGACGTGCTTTCGGACAGCGATGTATCTGCATCTGACGCAGAGTCCGATACCCTGCCGGTGTCCGGCGCAGACGTTTCCTTCACCGACCTTGTTTCCGGCGCAGACGTACTTTCCGGCAGTGATGCTTCCTCTGAAGAGGCTCCCCTTACCACTGTCTGTCGCATAAAGAAGGGTTCGACCGTTGCCGACGTACTTGCTCAGCTGGGAATCACTCTGGACGAATCCCTTTCCATCGACACTCCCGCCGATACCGTGGTCGAGGACGACATGGCTGTGACCATCTACCGCATGATGCAGGTCACCGTCAATGTGGACGGAGGACGGCAGACCGGCTGGACCGAGCAGGAAACGGTTGCACTTATGCTTGAGGAACAGGGCATTGTTCTGGGAGAACACGACCGCATGTCTGTTTCCGCGTCCGACCTTGTGGAGAACGGTATGGAGATAACCATAAACCGTGTCACCGTTGTGGACGAGGTCAAGGCCGAGCCTGTCCCCTTTTCCACCGAACGGCGTGAAAACGCCTCCGTCCTTGAAGGCAAGACCTCTGTGCTGACCGCCGGTGTGGACGGCTCCAAGAACGTGACCTATCGCTGTGTTTACGTAGACGGCATTCTGGAAAGCTCGCAGGCCATCGCCGAGGTCGTAACACTCGAACCGGTCACCGAGGTTGTCGAATACGGCACCAAGCGCACCACGACCACCACTACCCGCCGCACCAACGCCGGCAAATACGTCGTTTCCAAGGAAAAGGTATATGACTGCGACGGCTCAGGACACGGCTATTACATTATCACCTACTCCGACGGCTCGGTAGTCTATCAGGATTTTTAATTGACAGAAGGACTATTCTATGCTTTATATCATTTCCTTTCTTGAGGGCATAATAACCTTTATCTCCCCTTGCCTGCTGCCCATGCTGCCGATTTACATTTCCTACTTTGCCGGCGGCGGAGAACGCAAAACCCGCAGCACACTCACCGGTGCGCTGGGCTTTGTGCTGGGCTTTACCGTGGTGTTTGTTGCCATGGGCGCTCTGGCAGGAACACTTGGCAGCTTTCTGACGAAGTATCAGACCGCTGTCAATATCGTTTCAGGCCTTGTGGTCATTTTCTTCGGACTCAATTATCTGGGTGTATTCAAGCTCAATATATTCAACGGCAGCAAAGGCACCCTTAAGAAAAAGGAGCTCGGTTTCTTTTCCGCTGTACTTTTCGGTCTGATATTCTCTCTTGGCTGGACGCCCTGCGTAGGAGCGTTTCTCGGCTCAGCACTTATGATGGCCTCTCAGCAGGGACAGGTGCTGACCGGTATGGTCATGCTGCTGTTCTATTCGCTGGGGCTGGGTGTTCCCTTTGTGCTCAGCGCCGTACTCATTGACCGGCTCAAGGTGGCCTTTGACTTTATCAAGCGGAATTATAAAATCATCAACATCATCAGCGGAAGTCTTCTTATTGCCGTCGGTGTGCTGATGGCTACCGGTCTGCTCGGCCGGCTTATGCTTGTTCTTAGCTGAGGAAAGGAAAACAACCATGAAAAACAAACAGATATTCCTGATGCTGGCCATGGCCTTTATCGTGATCATATGCGGTGCCTCTTTACTGTATGGCAGTCTTGGTGACCGCATCAGCAATTATCTTCCCTCGCCCGATGCTTCCGACAGTGACACTCATGCCGGCACTTCGGACTCCTCTGCTCAGGAGGAGCGGATGATTGCTCCCGACTTTACCGTCTACACCTCCGATGGTACTGCTGTAAAGCTTTCCGACATGCGCGGAAAGCCGGTCGTACTCAACTTCTGGTCCAGTCGCTGCGGCCCATGCAAGGCCGAAATGCCGGTTTTCGAGCACGCCTATTCCTACCTGAACGAGCTGGTAAATTTCATGATGGTCAATGTAACCGATAACCGCTACTGGGATACTCTTGACACCGCAAAAGAGTTTATGTCCGAGAACGACTACACCTTCCCGGTTTACTACGACACCGATCAGACAGCCTCCGTTACCTATGGCACAAATTCCCTGCCCATCACGTTTTTCATTGATGCAGAGGGCGCACTGGTGTATTATCACACGGGACAGATGGATATAAACACCCTTGTAGCCTGCATCGAACTTTCCATCAGATAACGAACGGAGGCATATACAAAATGAAGACCACCCCTGTTTTGCCTGAAGGCTACCGGGAAATCCTGTCCGTTGACCTGCAGAAGGACAAAAAGCTCATGCTGACCGTCAACGGTATCGCCCTTGCCATAGCTGTCGTTATGGTCGCCATGCATTTTATCGTGCCTGTCAGTACGTTTTTCGCTTCCGACGAACCATTCGAACTCTTAACGAAAGTGATAGCCCTCTGCGTAATGGCGGTGCTGTACATGATTCTGCACGAAGCTATACACGGCATCACCATGAAGCTTTACGGATGCTCAAAGGTACGCTTCGGCCTCACGGGCTCATATGCCTTTGCTGCCACCGACGATTACATATCCAAAAGGCCATATATCGTCATCGCCCTTGCACCCATCGTGGTATGGGGCATTGCACTGGGGGCAGCGTGCATGCTGGTGCCGCGCGGCTGGTTCTGGGTGGTGTACCTCATACAGATCATGAACATTTCCGGTGCCGCAGGCGATCTGTACGTAATCTGCCGTTTTCTTCGCCTGCCGCATGACATCCTTGTGCAGGATGCCGGCGTAAGCATGAGAGTATATTCAGCCACACAGGTCTGAAAAATGGCAATATACACATACGCCTGTCTTGTTTATCTGCATATTGCCGAATTTCTGTTTTTGTATTTAAATTCACTCTATTTTGTGGTATAATTTTTCAATAACTGGTGCTAATCAACAATCGCACCTCAAAAGGAGCATGATACCATGAAATACAAAGCCAAACGGCACAACAACATGCTGACCGCATCGCTGGTCATTCTTGCGCTGCTGGTTTTAGGACTGGTCGGTCTGTATTTCTACAGCAATGCCCATCCCGGTGTGGAATTCGACGTCGCTGTAGACTCTTCTCAGCATGACGCTGTTCTTCAGGACGTGTACGTCAGCATATCCACCGGAGCAGACAGCTGGGAAAACGCCGACAAGGAATCGGAACAGATTTACGGTACCCAGTATGACGGCGTGGTCAGCAACAATCAGGATCACGACGTTATCGACTGGTCGGTGGAATTTGAAGTTCCGGCGGGAAGCATTATTGACAGCTCCTGGAACGGCGACTATATCTTTTCCGAGGACGGATCCCGTCTGACGGTAAAATGTCATGACTACAACAACACCGTCATGGCACGCTCGAACCAGACCTTCGGCTTCATAATGTACACCACCGAGCCCATTGAAATCACCTCCTTCCGGGTGTCCGGCTCCACGATTCAGACGCTGACCGACTATCCCCTGTTCTGGATACTGCTTGTGGCTCTGTTCACCATGTTTGTATCGGTCATTACCTATTCCATCTCCCTCATCCGCTATCGCCGTATTACAGACCGTTACCGC
Source organism: Acutalibacteraceae bacterium (assembly GCA_045604745.1). Lineage (GTDB taxonomy): Bacteria > Bacillota > Clostridia > Oscillospirales > Acutalibacteraceae > SIG598. Next base: position 5,754 of record JAZUOR010000163.1, read on the forward strand.
AACGCCCATGAAGTCATTGAGCAGGCACTCGGCACTTTTGCAAAAATCATCGACGTCAAGGACGGTTACACCTCCGGTCATTCCTTCCGCGTCGCTGTCTACTCGCGAGCCATTGCCGCCCGTATGGGCATGAGCGAGGACGAACAGGAGAACATCTACTACATCGGTCTGCTCCACGACATGGGCAAGCTTGGCGTTCCCGAAGCCACCCTGACCAAGGCCGGCAAGCTGAGCGATGAAGAATGGGCTCAGATCAAGCGTCACCCTTCCATCGGCGGTGATATTCTTGAAAAATTCACCTCTATTGCAGGCGTAGCTGATGGTGCACGATATCACCACGAACGTTACGACGGCTTCGGCTACAACGAAGGTCTTGTAGGTGATAATATCCCGTTGTGCGCACGTATCATCTGTGTGGCTGATGCCTACGACGCCATGTCCAGCGCCCGCTGCTATCGTCCCAGACTGTCAGCCGAAAAGATAATTGAGGAGCTGGAAAACGGCTCCGGCAAGCAGTTCGATCCTCAGATTGCCTCCATCATGCTTACAATGATAAAGACCGATGCACTGCCCAAAGAGGCGGTTCGCCCCAATGCCTTCGGCAGTCTTTCTTCTCTCTCCGAGGTACTGCCCGCCAATGTCAATTACGACGGCAAAAACTGAAAATTCATTTCTTGAACAGATAAGCCCCGGCTCAGGCGATTTTTCTGCTGAGCCGGGGCTGCATTTTTTCTTGTTATTTTGTCATTCGCACAGAGTGCTTTTGGAAAACAGTCTGCGGTGGCGGCGCTTTGGTCTGGCTTCCGCCTTATCATCTGCCTCTTCGACGGGTGAAGCCTTTACGCCCGCCTCAGCCTTGCCGCGGTGATACACAACTATAGCGTGCAGCACCGACATATCTTCGCTTCTGAAGGTGACGGTCCAGCTGTCCTCGCCTTGGGTAAACAGGCAGTTGACAACTGAGTTCCCGGCTATTTCTTTTTTATACACTACGTCAAAGCTGCATCCGGCAAGCTCAGAGCGAACCTCAGCAGGTACCACATGTTCAGCAACATCCAGATAATAGCTGTTGTGCATGTGACGATTGTTATCCATCCAGCGCCAGTCGATGGTCACAGGAGTAACGCTCTGGTGATCCTCCGGCTCGGTGATACGGGGTGCCTTGTCAAAATTAGTCCGTTCCGGCTCAGACTGATACGAAGCCATAGCCTCGTCGGTCAGACGAACCAGCTCCATGGTGCGTATGTTGACCCGTGCCCAGTTTGACCAGCCGACAACGATCAGTTCGCCCGCCTCATCCCTCAGTTCAAACTCACGGGTAGCGGTCACTCCCCTGTAGCTCTGTGACCAGGTAGTGACTTCAACCTCTTCCCCATACTTGGGTCTGCGGACGATATTTACCCTGTAACCTACCAGCAGCCAGCGCAGATCAGAGGTAAATATATCCTCGCCGCACTGATTGCCATGTATGCAGGCAATATCTTCAAACATACCCAAAAGACCACTGTTTTTTGCCTGCAGCGCATCATCCACTGATCTGAAGTCCACGAAAAACTTTCTTCTTATCTCCAAAAAAATACAACTCCCTAAACGAATTCTTCAAGCGAAAATATACCATAAACCGCAATAAATGGCAAGCCGTTGACGTGATGCAAAAACAGAATAATGTATGATATATTTCTCAAAAAGTCAGCCTCAGCACAAAAAACGATCCCGATAAGCCTGCGGACTCACGCCGCTTATGCGTAGAAGCCGTTGTGCCTGCCAGCTTAATCGCAGTCACTGTAACAGGGTTTTGCCACGAAACACAGCGTAAAAGCCGGCAGCAGGAAATGTTCCTGCTGCCGGCCGAATATCGTAAGTATCAGTAATCTCTGGTGGTGGTAACAAACTTCCAGAATTCAACCGCTGCCAGCGAGAGTACCAGAACCACATCATCAGGCGAAGCAATATCACAGACAAAATCATGACCGGAACGCTTCATCTTCATGATAACTTCCCCATCTTCACTCTCGATGGTATAGTCACGGAAAGTCAGGCGCTCGCCCTTGTCGATAAACTTCCACTCCGGACCGACTATGTGAGCAAATTCCACGTTCTGCGTGCTTTCCATCTTAGGAGAGTCGTCATAAAAGGCAACCTTTTTTCCTCCAACAAAAATGGGATAGCCCTCCAGCAGATCTTCAATGTCGTCAGTTCCGAAATCAATAACGGTCAGGCGTTCCTGATTCTTATCGTACAGCAGACGCTTTGGTTTTGCGTAATCCACCTGCACGCTATAGTAGGTAAGCTTGTTCTTTTCGTTGTAAATGTTGATATATTCATCAAACCCGCGGGTCTCGTACTTGAGTCGAAATCTCACTGCGCGTCACCTCTCTATCAAAACGGATATCAGCAAAACTTCAAGCTTTCTGCTGATCCGTTTTTGCGTAAAGCTATTATATCAAAAAAAACACCGTATGAAAAGCCCTTTTTGATTATTTTTTCTAAAAAATGTTACTATTTTTTCATCTGCGTGTGGTCAGAATTGTCATAACCGTCATATTCATCTTCAAAATTGATACTTTTGCTGCGGTCATGAACCAGCTTGTACAGATTTTCCGGAGCTTCCTCACGCGGGATGCGGGCATTTTCCTGTGTCCGGGCAGAATGTGACGGACGCTGGGTAACATTTTCACAGAAACGTCTGAGAATAACCACCGATGCAAAACAGTCCCATGAGAATTTGCCGAACCTGCCCTTGCTCATCATCATGGCAGACACAAATGCCGTAATAGGAACGGTGAACAGCAGGGCAAAGCTGCCGGCAAGCGCACGAAGCAGTTCACAGACGATCATCTCATCATTGAACACCATGCGGGGCTCAAACTGATAGGCATAGAAGATGAGCATAACGTGGATTGCACCGCCCACATAGGAAAGAATGAGCGTGTTGAGCGAAGCTCCCATGATGTCCACACCGATGTTCACACCCGATTTCATCAGCTGGGAACCGGTCATGTTTGGAGCGTTGATTTTGAGTTCCTCCAGAGCCGAGGCAATTGATACGCTGACATCGATGGCTCCGCCCAGTACACCGACAATTATTGCCGCAAAGAGCACGCCGGTCAGGTTGATGACACCGATCTCTCCGGACGCCATAGCAAGGTACATGGAATCGTCATCAATGACTCCGGTCATTTTCATGACCGAGTTCATGATGAGCACGATGATACCCGACACCAGAACACCGCCTGCAGAACCCAGTGCTGCTGCCAGCGACTTTACCGAGAAACCGTACACCACAACGAGGGTAACGGCGATGGAGAAAATACAAGCCAGAATGGACGCCCACACAGGACTGAAACCGCGCAGAATCAGCGGAATCATGATGCAGATGAGCCCAAGGCAGGTTATAAGCAGAGCTACCAGTGAACGCAGTCCTCTGGTGCCGCCTACAAAGAGCAGCATCAGCACAAAGACAACTCCCAGCCATATGATGGCGTTCTGGCGCACAAACATGGTCACGTAGCCCTCAAGGAAACCGTCGGCGCTTTCCTCCACCTGAACTATGACCTTGTCTCCCACACCGACCGGCTTGGAACCGCTGCCCTCGCCAAGCGTATCGGAAAGGTCATATGCCACCAGAGCCTGACTTCCCTTGCGGGGACCGTCCAACAGCTCCACCATGAGCTGCTGCTCGCGCCAGACGTAGCCTGCACCTTCATCGGTAGTGTCACTGAGCACCTCGGTCACACGGGCGTAGAAATTCTTTCCGGCAAGACCACTGCCTCCGATGACCTCCTGTTCGGCATAGTATTCGCCGGAATAGTTCTCCGAATAATCTCCGGCGTAGTCATCGCTGTAATAATCACTGCCGCTGACCCCTGTCATGAGATCTGCGCCGCTTATGTCTGCACCTGATGTCTGGGCGAACACCGGAAACGCCGCAGTCATGCACAGGCAGAGCATGATAACCAATGCCGCAAGCTTCTTCATCATGTCCTGTAAATTCCTTTCTGATGTGGACAACTCTTCTGCCGCGCCACGGTGCAAGGCTCATGTTCGCAATGCGCAGTATCAGATAATGTTGTCGATTTACGCGTTATCAGTTGATTATACGACCAAAATATGAACACCGTATGTGTAGAATACGGAATTAATAATTTGTTAATATTTGCATAACAACTGCGTGATAGAATGAATGTAATTATTTCTTTGAAAGGTGGCTATGCTCTTATGTCCGGCAAAAAACGCACCCTGATGGTTCGCGTCATGTGCATCATTCTGGCCGTTCTCATGTTCGTCAGCGTGTTCTACAGTGCCATTTACAGCTGCACAGGCTGATGTGATAAACAAGCTGAAAGGCTGTCTCCGGTGCTTATCCGGCGACAGCCTTTTTCTTTGATATCAGATTTTGCTGTTTCTGTATTCCTCTATGAGCCGGTTTCTCATCTCCCACAGCTTCGGAGAGTAGTCAACATAGTAAGCGTGGGGATTTTCAAAACGTGTGACTTCCTTCCACAAGCCCTCCACACTTGCCGAACAGCGGGTACGGATTGTCTCAATGGCAGGCAGTTCATAAACCAGTCTGCCCTTTTCGAAAATGGGTACCAGCATGCGCTGAGCTATGAAATTTTCGCAGACCTTGCGCTTCCATGTGAACTCCGGGTCAAATATTTCATAGGGCTTGCTGTCGTCGATGACCTCATCGTCGAGGGTGATGACATCGGCAATGGCCTTGCAGGAGTCGCGGTCAAACAAACGCCACACCTGCTTGCTGCCCGGCCAGGTAAGTTTGGTTACGTTCTCACTGAGCTTGATTTTAGGGATGATCTCCCCGTCCCGCTCAATAGCAGACAGCTTGTATACTCCTCCAAAGGTGGGGTTGGTCTGAGAGGTTATCAGCCGCTCGCCCACGCCGAAGCTGTCGATGGGCGCGCCGTTGGTCAGCATTTCACGGATAAGATACTCATCAAGGGAATTGGAGGCGCAGATGGTGCAGTCCGGATAGCCCGCATCATCCAGCATTTTGCGCGCCTTGCCGGCAAGGTAGGTAATGTCTCCCGAATCGATGCGGATGCCCTTTGGACGGCAGCCCAGCGGAGCCAGAACCTCATCAAAGACCTTTATAGCATTGGGAACGCCCGATTTGAGCGTGTTGAAGGTATCAACCAGTAACGTGCAGTTTTGAGGATAATACTCTGCATAAGCCTTGAAGGCCTCATACTCGCTGTCAAACATCTGAACCCAGGAGTGAGCCATGGTGCCCACAGCAGGCACACCATACGCAACATCGGAAATGGTGCAGGCCGTGGCATTGGCTCCAGCGATATAGGCAGCCCGCGCTCCGTTGATGGCTGCGTCGGCACCGTGAGCACGGCGGGAACCGAACTCCATGACCGTGCGCCCCTTAGCAGCACGAACGATGCGGTTGGTCTTGGTGGCAATCAGCGACTGATGGTTGAACATCAGCAGGATGGCAGTCTCAACAAACTGAGCCTGAATGACCGGTCCGCGCACCTTGATTACCGGCTCGTTGGGGAAGATGACCGTTCCTTCGGGTATTGCCCACACATCGCAGGCAAATTCAAAATTGGCGAGGTAATCGAGGAACTCCTCGCAGAAGCAGTTTCTTTCTCTGAGGTAGGCAATGTCCTCCTCGGTAAAATGCAGCTCGGACAGATACTCGATAATCTGCTCAAGGCCTGCCATAATGGCAAAACCGCCGTCATCCGGCACCTTGCGGAAGAATGCGTCAAAGTAAGCAATGGTGTCGCCCAGACCGGCTCTCAGATAGCCGTTGGCCATTGTCAGCTCATAAAAATCGGTGAGCATGGTCAGATTGACAAAGCGTTCTCTCTGGTTCATATATATTTTCCTTTCGGCTGAAAAACTTGTTGAAAGCCGCTTAGCTGTAGCTGATGTCCGAGCACAGCTCAATGCCGCCAAGCATCATGTTGTAGAGCGCCATTGTTCCAGTCAGTGCGGAATCGTGGAATCCGAGATCATAGGTTGCAACGCACTTCGCCGGAACGATCACCCGGCTGGTGCTGTTTTTTCGGTTATAGGCCGTTTTCAGAGTAAGTGCAAGCTGCTGGATGCACAGGTCGGTGCAGCAGCCTACGATGACACAGGTGCCGGAGCTGTACTCCCTGAGCCACTCCTTGAAGCGCGGCTCAAGCATACCGTTGGTGGAGTTCTTCTCAATGCGGGTAATTTTTCCCGCAGCCTTGAGTTCGGCGGTCAGTTCCGATTCGGCTGTACCCTCAAGGCAGTGAGCCGGGAAGCTGCTGAATTCCGGAGAGCTCAGGGTGTGGCAATCGGCCAGCGCAGCCACGGGAATACCGTTGGCGCAGCAGGCGGCAGCAAGATCGGCAATGTGCTGATTGATTGCAAGCACATTGGGACTTGCCAGAGCGCCCTCCTTTACAAAGCCGTTTATCATGTCGACTACGATCAGCACTGCATTGTCCTGCACCAGCTGATCGAGTTTAAGCTCCGGAAGCGCGGAGATCATATCTGTTATTCCATCAAGGGCTCTGTGGGCGTTCCTGCCCGCTCCTCCCTTTTTCCCAAAAAGGCTTGTCATATGTAATCATGTCCTTTTGTTTATTGCCTCTGCACATTAATAAATCTGTATTGCGGAATATTATACTCCCACTGCATCCGGTTTTCAAGGAAAATAATCAATTGTGTACCTTGTGACGAACCGGATGGCTGTTCTCGCTCAGAGGCAGAAGCTCATAGCCTCTGCTCCGGAGATATTCGATGATCTGCGGCAGGGCATCTGCGGTGGTGGTTTTGGCACTGGCATCGTGCATCAGCACTACGGCATTGCGGGTGTTGCCGGTGGCATTGCGGATATTTTCAAGAATGGTATTCACAGGAACGGTGACATCCTCGGCGTCGCCGCTGTCAACGTTCCAGTCGAAGTAGTAATAACCCTCACGATCGGCGCGGGAGGCGATGTCAGTCATTACTCCCTTGCAGTATTTTGCGCTGATGGCATTGCTGGTTCCTCCGGGGAAACGGATAATCCTGCTGTGCACCCCGGTAAGGCTGTATACATGATCGTCCAGTTTTTGCAGGTCGTCGAAATAGGCCTGGGAAGATCTGTATATCGTTGAATAACTGTGGGTATAGCTGTGCAGGGCGATGGTGTGTCCTCTCTCCACTATGGCTTTGTAGGCGTCCTCCTGATTCTTGTGATAAATGACAAAGAAGGTAGCCTTTACTCCGTAGCTGTCCAGTGTGTCGAGGATGCGCCAGGTGTTTGCGGACGGACCGTCGTCAAAGGTAAGATAAGCCTTGCCGCCGATGATTTTGCCGTCGTAGTTCACATAGGAGCCTGCCACATATCCGGTGGTCTCTCCCACCTTTATCTCAAACCACAATATGCCGGTGGATGAGCATTTCTGGGAAACCACGTCGTAGCTTTCGCCCTCATTTATAACCGCCACAAGAGCAGCATCCTTGTCGGCATCGGAACGCACATTGGCCGACGGCGTTATTACCGTCAGACGACCATCGCATTCCACACGCCCGTTTCCCGGATCAGCAGGCGGAGGAGGCGGCGGAAGAGTTGTTGTGCTCTGCTGCACTTCAAGCGCAGAGGCAGTGGTGTTCTGAGGCACAGTAGGCTGTCCGGGCTGAGGATCGGGACTCCAGTTGGGCTGTTCCCCGTCCCACGTCCCTATCTCCGTGCTGGCAGGAATTCCCGGCTCATTTTCGCTTTTCCATTCCTTCAATATCATAACCCCTGCCAAAAACAGTACAACTGTGGCAAGCATGAGCGTGGTCATTGCCAGCCGCCTCATGGTTTTAAGATCCCTGTTCATTTATGTCATCCTTCCGGGTCTCCCCGTGGTAATTCTGTGATAAAGCCGTGAAAATCCGACAGGATTATCATAGCACACCGGCAGCAATATTCCTATAGCAAATTCCGAGTTAACAAAAATTTTATGTAATGCCGTCCCTGACATGCCGCAGTGCCGTCGCCTGACCGGAACCTGTTGCCGCAGATGTTCACGATGATAATGACAGTAACAATATTCTGTTCAAGGTGCATATACTGATAATGCCGATTCAGAACAAAATAACACCGCCGACCGGCAAATAAGCTCCGGTCGGCGGACGTTATGTAGACTCAATTCAGACTGTCAGACATTACAGGTCATAGTAGAGGCCGAACTCTGCCGGATGGGGTACGGAATTGACCTTGTCCAGCTCGGCGCGGCGCTTTTTGATCCAGATTTCGATAAGCTTCTCCGGGAACACGCCGCCTGCGGTAAGGTAGTCGTGGTCAGCCTCAAGGGCATCAAGAGCTTCACCCATATTGGTGGGCAGACCCTGAATCTTTTTCTTCTCCTCGTCGGACAGCTTGTAAAGATTGAAATCGAAGGGACCCCAGCCGTTGGCTTCGGGGTCAATCTTGTTCTTGATGCCGTCCAGACCGGCCACCAGAATGGCGGCATAGGCATAGTAGGGATTGCAGGTCGCATCGGGATTGCGCAGCTCAAGGCGCTTGCTGTCCGGAGACTTGGCGTATGCCGGGATGCGGATGACTGCACTGCGGTTGGAAGTGGCATATCCGATGGTCACGGGAGCCTCAAAACCGGGCACCAGACGGCGGAAGGAGTTGGTGGAGGGATTGGTAAAGCCGCAGAGGGAGGGACAGTGCTTGAGCAGACCGCCCATGAACCAGTGTGCAATCTGGCTCAGGCCGGAATATCCGTTTTCGTCATAGAACAGAGGCTTGCCGTCCTTGCGGAGCAGCATATGAACGTGCATGCCGTTGCCTGCCTCACCGGCAATGGGCTTGGGCATGAAGGTTGCAGTGCGTCCTTCCATGACCGCTTCGTTCTTGATAACATACTTGATAATCATGGTCTTGTCTGCCATTTCGACCATGTCGCCCAGTTCGACCTCAATCTCCAGCTGGCCGGGACCGCCCACTTCGTGGTGATGATACTTGACGTCAACGCCCCAGTCGGCGAGAGTCATGCACATCTTGGAACGAAGGTTATAGGTTATATCTCTGGGAGCAGAGCAGTGATAGCCCGCCTTGAGCGGAACCTGATAACCATTGTTGCAGGGGCTTTCCGACCCGGTGTTCCACTCGGCCTGAGTGGTGTCCACCTTGTAGCCAACGCTCTGCGGCTTGGTCTCGTAGCTGACATTGTCGAATACATGGAACTCAAACTCCGGGCCGATGATCATTTCGTCGGCAATGCCCTCGCTCTTCATGTACTCCACAGCGGCGATGGCAACGTTGCGGGGATACTGGTCAAAGGGCTTGTTTTCTTCCTTGCCGATGACGCACACGTCGCCTACCATGGACAGAGTGGGAATTTCAACATACGGGTCAAGCTGAGCACTCTCGATGTTGGGGATGAAGACCATGTCGCTCTTCTCAACGGCAGCATAGCCGTAATTGGAGCCGTCAAAGCCGATGCCGTAGGTCATGGTATCCTCATTGAAGCGCTCGGCAGGAATAGTGATATGTCTCCAGCGGCCGTCAAGGTCGATCATCTTGAAGTCGATCATCTCGACGCCCTTTTCCTTGCAAAAGGCCTGAACTTCACTGACAGTTTTCATACAGATATATTGCCTCCGTTCTGATTTTGTTATATAATCAAATCATAACAACCGGTTTGTGATTATAATATTACAATTTAACCAATTAAAGCTGCACTTGTCAAGCGGATTTACCGAATTTTGCATTTTGATTTAAAATATTCGGTTGAAATTTCATAATTGTGCCGCTGACCTCCCCACAGATTCTTCATTTCGTGGGGATATAGCCCTCACCCCTGACAGATATAATACAGGCAGGAGCACACATAATGGCCAAAACGGTCTTTGAACGCACCGAGAAAAAATACCGTCTGGATTCCCGGCAGTATGAGCAGATGCTTGCCGGACTCCTCGAACACATGCATATTGACGACTACGGCAAAAGCACCATATGCAGCGTCTACTATGACGACTGCTGCGACCGGCTTATCCGCACATCCATCCAGAGACCTGTATACAAGGAAAAGCTGCGGGTACGCTCCTACGGTGTGCCCGAAAGCGACAGCATCGTATTCGTCGAACTGAAAAAGAAATTTGAAGGCGTCGTATATAAGCGCCGCGCTGCCATGCATCTGCACGAAGCCGAGCTCTGGCTCGCAGGAGGCAAACCGCCCGAACCGCGCACGCAGATTATCAGCGAGATTGAGTGGGTACGTGATTTCTACCGACCGGAGCCGAGAGCCTTTATCGCCTACGACCGCATCGCTCTGGTTTCCGAAAGCGATCCGCGGCTGAGGGTCACCTTTGACAGCGACATACGGGCGCGAAGCACCGACCTTTCCCTCTCCGCAGGAGATCACGGACGGCAGCTGCTTCCGGATGGTCAGTGCATAATGGAAATCAAAGCTCCGGGTGCCATGCCGCTGTGGCTGTGCGAGCTGCTCAGCAGATTTGAAATATACCCTTCAAGGTTTTCCAAATACGGAACCTATTACCAGCTGCTTCTGGCAGAGCAGCCGGAACATAAAGAAAGCAAGATTAATTCCGAAAGGGAGAAACAGCATGTTTGATTCCATTTTTACCTACGATTCCGCGGGAGTGCTTGACACCGGCTCGGCATTGATTGCTGTCGCGGTGTCTTTTGTGCTGGGACTGTTTATCTCGCTTGTGTACCGCTTCCGCAGTGAGGTCAGCCGCAGCCTTTCGGTGTCACTCATCGCCCTGCCTGTCATTGTTCAGCTGGTCATTCTCATGGTCAACGGCAACGCCGGAACCGGAATCGCCGTGCTGGGAGCCTTCAGTCTCATCCGCTTCCGCTCGGTGCCCGGCACTGCACGGGATATCGTATTCATCTTTCTTTCCATGGCAGCAGGCATCGCCACCGGCGTGGGCATGATCTGGGCGGCGGTTACGGTGGTTGCGCTGGTATGTACCGCCATGCTTGTTCTCAACTTTACCGGCTACGGCAAGGCTTCAGACAACGAGCGCGACCTGCGCATCACTATCCCTGAGGATCTCGACTACACTCAGATATTTGATGATCTGTTCGCGAAATATACCACACAACACCGTCTGATCCGCACAAAGACCACCAGCATGGGCAGTCTTTTCGAACTGCGCTACCGCATCACCCTGCGCAAGGACGTGTCGGAAAAAGAATTCATAGACCAGCTTCGCTGCCGCAACGGCAACCTGACCATAATGCTGGGGCGGGCGGAGAATTCCGGTGAGGAGCTGAGTCTGTAAGGCAGGCTTTCATATCAGACGAGTCTATCGAAAGAGGTATTGAATTATGAAAAGCTCCGCACGCAGCAAAATACTATCCATGTTCATCACCGCTGCGATAATACTGTCCGCCACAGGCTGTGCGGCAGACAGCACAACCGGCAATACCGGTTCCGGACAAAACGACGGCACATCCCAGACCACCGGCACTCTTGAGGTGCAGCAGGCAGAATTTGACAAGGTCGATGAATACAGCCAGAGCGGTGCCACAGCCGTCACCTTCAGCGACAACACCATCACTGTGGACGGTACCGGCTGTATCGTGGACGGCTCCGCGCTGACCATCACCCGTGAAGGAACCTATACGCTTTCCGGTCAGTTGAACGGTCAGGTCATCATTGATGCCGATGGCGAAAAGATTCGCCTTGTGCTGAGTGGTGTGGACATCACCTGCGAAAACAGCAGTCCCATCTATATCCGTGACGCAAAGAAAGTTACTGTGACGCTGGACGCAGGCACACAGAATGTGCTGACCGACGGCACATCCTACATATACGATGACGAAACCGAAGAGGAACCCAACGCTGCATTGTTCAGCAAGGCCGACCTCATTCTGGAGGGCAGCGGCTCTCTTACCGTAAACGCAAACTTCAACAACGGCATTCAGTCAAAGGATTCGCTTGAGATTCAGGGCGGCGTCTATACCGTCAATGCCGCCAACCACGGCATAACCGGCAAGGACTCTCTTGCCATAAAGGACGCCTCCATCACCGTTACTGCAGGCGGCGACGGTCTGCGTTCCAACGACAATGACCCTGAGCGAGGCTGGATCTCCATAACCGGCGGCAGCTATGTTGCCAATGCCGGTCAGGACGGTCTGCAGGCAGAAACGACCATGCATATCGGCGGCGGTGACTTTGTCATAACCACCGGCGGCGGCAGCGCCAACAGCAGCTCCGAAAGCGACAACTGGGCC
>JAZUOR010000164.1:0-2860 GCA_045604745.1 Acutalibacteraceae bacterium
GATTGTGGCTGCAGTGACGGCATCGACTGTGCCGCCGTCCTTGGCGACTGCCAGAGAACCGGCCTCAGTGGTACCGACAAACTGACCCAGGAAGCTTTCATTTGCAGTGTTGGCTCCCAGACCGGGAGTTTCAGAATGTGAAAGGACCGACACTCCGGTGACGGTGCGATTCATATCGAAGCCCACCATGACCTGAACATCTCCTCCGTAGCCCTTGGCCGAGGAGATGATAACGCAGCCCACGGGCCGGTCGTTGGCGGTAACCAGATAACCGCTCACGCCTGTTTCGGGACAGAGCTCTTCAAGGCCGGTGAAGGTCAGCTCCTGACCTTCGGCGGGAAACACCTGCTCGCAGGCGGCGAACTCGTTGGCCTTGGCAATCTCGGCAATGCGGTCGGCGGTGAGCATGTTCACTCCGGCAAGCGCAGCTGAGATCACAACGCAGATGGCGGTAAGTATGCCTGCCACCTTGACAATTTCCATCACATCCAGCTTCTTTTCAGCTGTCTGTGCGGCAGGCTTTTTTACAGGAGGCTTGTTTTTTTTCTTGCTCATGCCTCAACACTCTCCTCTCCGAAGGGCTTGGGAGTGGTAACACGCTCAATAAGCGGGGTAAGTATGTTCATCAGCAGGATGGCAAAGGAAACACCCTCTGCCATTGCGCCGGAGCGGCGGATGACCATGGTCAGAATGCCGCAGCCGATACCGAACACGATCTGACCGCGCTTGTTGACCGGGCTGGTAACATAATCGGTAGCCATGAACAAAGCACCAAGCAGCAGACCGCCGGAACAGATCTGTGTAAGGGGATCAAGGCCGAATATCAGCGACAGCACCGCGGCTGTGCCGACGAACGCAACCGGAATGTGCCATGTAATGACCTTACGGATAAGCAGATATCCACCGCCCAGCAGAAGAGCAACGGCGCAGTTTTCGCCAAGGCAGCCGCCGTGTGCTCCAAGCAGCAGATCGACCATGGTGTAGCTTTCCGGCTCCACCAGCGGCGTGGCTGTGGTGATGGCATCAAGGTCGTTGTTCATCCAGCTGAAGGCCGGAGCAAAGGTGGTCATGGCAGCCGGGAAGCTGAGCATAAGCACGATACGCGCTGTGGCTGCCGGGTTGGCAAAGTTGCTGCCGATGCCGCCGAAGAGCTGCTTGACAACAACAATGGCCACGATACTGCCCACAACGGCAAACAGCGGATTGAGTTCGGGCGGCAGGCAGAAAGCCAGCAGCATACCGGTGACCACGGCGGAATAATCGCCTATGGTCTGACGGCGCTTCATGACTCTTCGGCAGATGTACTCGGCAAGCACACAGCTGAGCACACACACAGCGGTGAGCATCAATGCACGCCATCCGTAGTAAATGAAGGACATGCCCAGAGCGGGAAGCAGTGCGGCAATAACGTCCTGCATAACGATCTTTGTGGTTTCGCCGCAGTGAAGGTGGGGCGAAGCCGACACGAGGAAGTGTTTCTGGAAGTCCTGATCGTCAGAATTCAGGCTTGCGTCCTCAGCGTGCTGTTTTGCAGCAGCCTTGGCGGCACGCACCTTGTCAAGATCACGCGGGCCTATTACAGCCACGGGCAGAGAGGAGGCTTTCTTATCCTTTTTCTCTGTCTTTTTGGGCTCAGGCTTTTTCTTTTCCTCCGGCTCTTCGGCGGGCCGGACTTCCTCTTCGGGCTCCTCTTCCCCGTCGCCGCCGATGACTATTTCGTCGTTCTCGCCTGAGTCATTGTTCTCGCCGGAGTCGTCCTCGTCGGAATCATTGTCCTCGTCGGAGTCGTAGTCCTCGTCGGAGTCGTAGTCCTCGTCGGAATCGTCGTCTTCGTCGGAGCCGTAGTCCTCGTCGGAATCGTCGTCTTCGTCGGAGCCGTAGTCCTCGTCGGAGTCGTCCTCGTAAGAATCGCCCTCCTCGTAAGAATCGTACTCATATTCATCGGGCTCGTCTGTATCTTCTTCATCACTGCCGCCTATGGTTATCTCCAGCGGCTCGTCGGCTTTGGGCTCATCGTCTTCCTCTGAGTCTATGACCGGCAGCTCTTCAACCATGTCGTTGGCTTTCTTCAGCCGACGCATAAGCAGCTCCATCTCGTCGATTTCGCCGCCGCCTATGGTTATCATATCGTCGTTTCGGCTCACTTTTTCTCACCGGCCTTTCTCAGCATGGTCTTGCCCATTCTCATGTACTGCACCAGCTTGCGGCGTGCCGGACACACAAAGGCACAGGAACCGCACTCGATGCAGGTCATAATGCTGTGGCGCTCAAGCGCTTCCATGTCGCGCATGGCCACTCGTTTTTCGATGGTAAGAGGCTGGAGCTGCATTGGGCAGGCGGCAACGCACCGTCCGCAGCGGATGCATTCGGTGGGCTCCTCCTCCAGCACATCCTTGGCTGCAAGGACGAGCAAACCGTTGTTCTGCTTGAGTATAGGTGTGTTTTCGTCAAACACCGCCGTACCCATCATGGGTCCTCCCATGAGTATCTTGCGGGGCTCGGTCCGGTAGCCGCCGCAGAAGTCGATGATGTCTGCAATGGGCGTTCCAACGGGCACCAGCACGTTCATGGGCTGGACAACGGCGCTGCCGTCAACGGTCAGACGCTTGTTAATAAGAGGAACACCATCGCTCAGATACTTTGCGATAAAGGCAACCGAGGTAATGTTCATGACAATGCATCCCACGTCCACCGGCAGCTTGCCCTTGGGCACTCTGCGGCCGGTGCAGGCGTTGATGAGCACCTTTTCAGCGCCCTGAGGATAGCTGGTCCTGAGCTTGAGCACACGCACCTCGTCTTCCGGGTCGCGGTCGTTGCCGTCGGCGATACGGGTAAGGATGTCAATGGCGTTGGGCTTGTT
>JAZUOR010000165.1:0-2005 GCA_045604745.1 Acutalibacteraceae bacterium
CCCCTCGGGCCGTGGTATTATGACCATGCAGGAAGCACTCGATGCCGCAAACGAACTCGGCTATCCCGTTCTGCTTCGTCCGAGTTACGTTATCGGCGGTCAGAATATGTCCATCGCCCACTGCGACAATGACGTGATCAAATATATGAATATCATCCTGTCGGGCAAGATCGAAAATCCCGTCCTGGTTGACAAATACCTGCCCGGTCAGGAACTCGAAGTGGACGTTATTTCCGACGGTAAAGACGTTCTGATTCCCGGCATCATGGAACACATTGAGCGCGCAGGCGTGCACAGCGGTGACTCCATTGCCGTTTATCCGCCCTTTGCCGTTTCGGACAAGATGATGCAGAAGATCATCGACTGCTCCCAGAAGCTTGCACTTGAGCTGGGCACTCAGGGTCTGGTCAATATACAGTACCTTGTCTGGCGCAATGAATTGTATGTAATCGAGGTCAACCCCAGAGCTTCCCGTACCGTGCCCTACATCAGCAAGGTCACCGGCGTGCCCATGGTCGATCTTGCCACAAAGGTGATGGTGGGGCAGCCCCTTGCCGAAATGGGCTACGGCACCGGTCTTTATCGTACACCGCCTTATTTTGCTGTCAAGGTGCCTGTGTTCTCCTTTGAAAAGCTGTCCGATGTCAACTCCTCTCTGGGCCCGGAAATGAAATCCACCGGCGAGGTGCTTGGACTGGGCAGAACTCTCAACGAAGCCCTGTTCAAGGGACTTTCCTCGGCAGGCTTCCGTCTGCTTGCTCCTGAGGCAGGTAAGCAGGTGGGCGTGCTCATAAGCGTGTCCGACCATGATTACCTTGAGGTGGTCACTCTTGCCAAGAAGCTTGACGACCTTGGCATGAAGCTGTACGCCACTCAGGGCACAGCTGAGACCATCGCTGCTCTGGGCATCGACGTGGTCACTGTGGGCGACATCGGCAGCAGCAGTGATGCTTACGAACTCATGGAAAGCGGCTGCATCAGCTACATCGTCTACACCGGCGCTATGCATGACGCTACCATGGACGATTACATCCGCCTGCACCGCAGAGCCGTTCAGCTGTCCATTGCCTGCTTTACATCTCTTGACACGGCGAATGCACTTGCCGACATCATCGCCAGCCGCTTCAATCAGCTCAACACCGAGCTTGTGGACATAGCTCACCTTCGTTCCGAGCGTCAGAAGCTGCGCTTTGCCAAGATGCACGGCAACAGCAATGACTACATTTTCATTGACAACCGTGACGACGGCATCGTCTGTCCCGAATCACTGAGCGTGAGCATGTGCGACCGTTACACCGGCATCGGTGCAGACGGTATCGTGCTCATTGAGAATTCCGACACTGCCGACGCGAAAATGCGCATTTTCAATAAAGACGGCAGCGAGGGAGCCATGGCGGGCAACAGCATCCGCTGCGTGGCAAAATACCTCTACGACAACCGCATCGTGCCCCGTGATGAGATCACCATTCAGACCAACAGCGGCGTAAAGAAGCTCAAGCTGTACATCAGCGGCGGCAAGGTCAGCGAGGTGTGCGTGGAGATCGGCAAGGCACAGTTTGCCCCGTCTGCAATTCCCGTGCTGATGGAGGGCGAGCGCATCATCGACCGTCCCCTGACCATCGGCGGCAAAGAGTACCGCGTCAGCTGCGTTTCCGTGGGTACGCCTCACTGCGTGGTGTTCTGCGACCGTGTGGACGGCGTGGACATCGAGACCGTCGGCCCAATGTTTGAGCACGCCGAGGTGTTCCCCGAGCGCATCAACACCGAGTTCATCCGCGTGGTCAACGACTGCACGCTGAAAATGCGTGTGTGGGAGCGCGGCAACGGCGAGACCCGAGCCTGCGGCACCGGAGCCTGCGCCGCTGTTGTGGCAGCCGTGGAAAACGGCTTCTGCAAGAAGGGTGAGGACATCGTTGTCAAGGTTCCCGGCGGCGACCTCATCGTAAACTACACCGACGAGGCAGTTTTGCTCACAGGACCCGCCGAGCTGGTGTACGAGGGCGTG
>JAZUOR010000166.1:0-3608 GCA_045604745.1 Acutalibacteraceae bacterium
CTTGCCGACCTCATGACCATCCGCGAGTATAAAACTCGTCTGGACGGGCTCAAGGTCGCGTTTATCGGCAACGGCAGCTGCATGATGAATTCCACCATCGTCGGAGCTCTCAAATGCCGAATGAATGTGGCAGTGGCCTGCCCGGAGAATTACGATCCGGCTCAGGAGGTTCTGGATTACGCCGCTCAGGTAGGTCATTTTGAAATGTACCGCGATCCCAGAGGCGCCGCACGTGCCGCCGATGTAGTCATTACCGATTCGTGGATCCCCATGGGGCGCGAAGATGAATACGCCCGCCGCCTGCAGGCTTTCCGTTCCTTTACGGTCAACGAAGAGGTCATGCACTACGCCAAGCCGGACGCAATGGTTCTGCACTGTCTGCCCGCACGCAAGGGTGAGGAAATCACGCCGGAGCTGTTTGAAGCCCATGCCGGCGAGATTTTCGATGCTGCAGAGAACCGCCTGCACATACATAAGGCAGTTCTTACCATGCTGCTGGGCTGATGATTTATTTCGTTAAAATTCATTACAACGACAATAATTTCATCGAATTGCATACAAAAACCGCTCTTAAAACAGAGCGGTTTTTTGTTCGTTATGGGAAGCGTTGCCGGTTATTTCCGTGGTAAGATAAATTTCATTTCTCGGTCAGAGATACTCCTGAAGCGATTTATACTAATTCCAAATATAAAAAGTTACTTCAAAAATCCGAGCGGAAGGCTACGCTTTCTGCCGACGCGAAGGATTTTTGTTAGCGAACTTATTTGGAATTAGTATTATTCATGCCACAACGAAAAACAGCCATCCTTTCGGATGACTGTCTTTCGAAGAAATCAGAGTATTCGGAAAAAGGTGTAATCAAATTTAAGTGGTGGCATCATACCGGATGCCGCACTGAAGATGGTTGAAAGAATCAAGGCTTCTGCGCCGGCGCGGCATCTCGTTGTGCCGCGGCGGCCTGCTGTTATATCCTTCAGCGCCTGCGCGTTGTTTAACGTCGTTCACTATAGCGCGCTACGACAATCAATTTTGAGGGAAATCAAGAGGAAAAATTTTGAGAGGGGAAAAGCAAAAAGGTGCAGCGGGCAATCAAGCTTGCCGCTGCACCTTTGTTAATCCTGTAGAATGATTCGCTCAATCCGGAACCAAGGATGCAGCTGGCTGACACCATAATAAAATGGGAAGTCCCTTTAGCTTTGCGTAACCGGCTTTCACCGGTGTTGCCCGTTTCCTTATTTACTTTACAACTATATTATAATCATTTTGAGACTGATGTCAAGACAGATATTACACAAGCTTTTTGACTGCGATTTGTGCGCAATACACAAATAAACTGCGTAAAATATGAATAATGTGTAAATGTGCACAGAATATTACGGTGCTGGTATAATTATCCGAACAGGGCTGCCATGCCGCAGAGTGCCATGATGAAAATAATGACAACCACAGCAAGTGCGATAAGAGAGAGAGCCAGACCGATGATGCACATGGTCTGCCCGGCGGTCATCAGGCTGCTGTTGTAGCCGCGGCGGCGGGCATCGGAATAGAAAGCGTAGCCCAGATAAGCCGGGGCAAAGGCGGGAATGATGCCGGCAAAAAGAAAGAGCATGCTCAGAATGCCGCAGACGAAGGACGCTGCTGCCAGCCGCTGGGTGTTCTTTCCGGGTGTCAGAGTAATTACAGGTACAACGGGGGTATATTGTTCCTGATTGTTCATTTTGATGCCTCCCTGCAGAAGTACTGTGTAGTATTATCCCACGGACAGAGACAAATGTCAACCGGTTATGTATCCGCGGCTGGTCAGCCATCTGACCGAGCGGCGCAGACCGTCTATGGTTTTGGTTTCCAGCACCACACGGCAGTTGTGCTCGCGGGCGATGTCAAGACAGGCGGATATGTTCATTTCGCCGCTGCCGAGGGCAAGGTGATTGCTCTTTCCTGCGGCATCGTGGAGGTGCATGTGCCGCAGACGTGCGGAACGGGCAAGGATAACGTCGCGGTCCTTGCCGCCGATGGCGTGATCGTGGCCCACGTCGTAGGTCAGACCGAAAGCAGGATGCTCCAGCAGCAGGTCGATGGCTTTACACTGAAAGCCGGTGTAGCCGTCAGAATTCTCAACGCAGATGGTCACTCCGGCTGCCTGTGCCGCGCTGCCGCACCGGTCACGGAATAAGGTCATGCCCCGCAGGTAATCATCGCGGTATTGCTCAAAGAGGTAAACCCGCCGTTCGGGCAGGGTAAAATAAACTCCTTGCGAAAGATGCATG
Organism: Acutalibacteraceae bacterium; assembly: GCA_045604745.1. GTDB lineage: Bacteria > Bacillota > Clostridia > Oscillospirales > Acutalibacteraceae > SIG598. The sequence continues at coordinate 2,268 of JAZUOR010000166.1, forward strand.
TTCAGCACCGGAACACCCAGTTTTTCCGCGATGGCTATGGTGTCAAGGGCGGTTCTGGTATAGGCATCGGCAATCTCCGGATTGAAGTCACAGGGATTGAAGTTTTCGTCCAGATGGATGGTGTAGTACAGCCCGCGGTCCGCGGCAAGTCCGGTCAGTTGCCGGATATCAAGCCGGTCGGCCTGATAGGCGGGCAGATTCATGTTCAGTTCGACAAAGCCCAGACCGAGCTCTTCGCAGAGCCCGGTACAGGCTTCAATGGTTTCGGTTTCGATGAGAACCGGCATTCCGAATTCCAAAGCAGATACCTCCCGTGAGGAATTATCAGCTCAGCAGCTCCTCCAGCTGGCTGACGGTATCGTCGAACACCTTCATGGCGCTGGCGACCGTGTCGGGACGGGTGAGGTCGATGTCCATGATCTTAAGCTCGTTCAGAGGATAATCGCTGCCGCCTGTGGAGAGGAATTCAAGATATTTTTCTGCTGCGTTTTCGTTGAGAATCTTTTCGGCAATAGCCACGGCGCTGCAGAAACCGGTAGCGTACTGGTAGACATAGAAATTGCGATAGAAGTGAGGAATATAAGCCCATTCGTAGTCCATCAGCTCATCCACGACGGCGCCGTCGTAGTAGGTGGTTTCCAGTTCACGGTAGGTCTGGCAGAGAGTCTGCGCGGTAAGAGGCATGCCCTGCTTGTACATATCGTGAGCTTTACGCTCAAATTCGGCAAAGAGAGTCTGGCGCAGCACGGTGGTGCGGAAGCCCTCAAGGAAGTGATTCAGGATATATGCCCTGCGTCTGGGATCGGTCTCAACGCTGAGGAGATACTTGGTCAGCAGCACCTCGTTGACGGTGGAAGCAACTTCGGCGACGGTGATCTTGTAGTCGTGGTTGACATATGCCTGCTTTTCGCTGGAAAGGTAGGAATGCATGGCGTGACCCAGCTCGTGAGCCATGGTGAAGGCGTCGTCAAGGGTGTCGGTGTAGTTGAGCATGACAAAGGGGTGGAAGCCGTATACTCCGCAGGAAAATGCGCCGGTGGACTTGCCCTTGTTTTCGTAGGCGCCCATCCACTGCTCGGCATAGGCCTTGTCCAGCAGCTGCTGATAGCCTTCGCCCAGCGGCTCGAGAGCCTTTTTGACCAGTTCCTTTGCTTCGGTGAAGGAGTAGTTCATCTCCACGTCGTCCACCATGGGAACGTACATATCAAACATACTGATGCTCTCCAGCCCCAGAGCCTTGCGGCGCAGTTCAATGTAGCGGCGCATGGTGGGCAGAGCGTCGCGAATTGCGGCGGTCAGGCTGTCGTAGACGCTGACGGGAACGTTGTTGGCAAAGAGAGC
>JAZUOR010000167.1:0-6525 GCA_045604745.1 Acutalibacteraceae bacterium
CTGCTGCTGACCGCCGGAAAGCTCACGATAGCACCGTGAAGCAAGGCCGGTTATGCCCAGACGGGACATGCTGCGGGCCACCAGCTGCTTTTCCTCATTGTTGAAAAAAGGACGCAGTCCGCAGCGGTTCAGGCAGCCCGACTGGACTATCTCACGAACCGACGCGGGAAAATCACGCTGTACTACGGTCTGCTGGGGCAGGTAGCCGATCTCGTTGTGTTTCAGACCGTCGCCCAGCTCGATGGTGCCGGAGATGGGCTGCCTGAGACGGAGCAGGGTTTTCATAAGCGTGCTCTTTCCGGAGCCGTTCTCGCCGACAATGCACAGGTAGTCGCCGCTGTCGACCGAAAAACTCAGCCCGTCGACCACCTTTTTGCCGTCGTAGCCCAGAGCAAGGTCGCGGCAGGTTATCAAAGCCATATCTTCTGTTCCTTTCTGCCGCTCACGCCCTGCACTTGCTGCAGCGTCCGTAAATCACGGTCTTTCGTTCGTCGATGGAAAAGCCGCCGCAGCTCTGCGCCGCGTCACGCAGCGCCTCGGTGGTGGGGTGGTCAAGATGTATCATGCTTCCGCAGTCGGTACACCGGAGGTGAAGATGCTCTCCGCATTCGCCGCCTGTGTACTGATAGACCGCCTTGCGCCCGTCCTCGGCAGCCGAACGGCGCACCGAGCCGTCCTGCTCCAGCCGTTCGAGATTGCGGTAGATGGCACTCAGACTGATCTCTCCGCCCTCGGAGGTTATGCGTTCAGCAATCTGCTCGGCCGAAAGCGGCTCGTCCCGGTGCTGCTCCAGAAAGGTCAGCAGCCGGCTGCGCTGACCGGTATTGTATTTTCTCATGGCGATACCTCGTCGATATTTGCGAATAATTCGCAAATCAGTATATATCACCTGCGGCTGCATGTCAAGCAGGCAAACGCAAAGACCTCCGATTGCAGCATGCAGGCATTGAAAACCGTGCCGCTGTAAAGTATAATCAGGCAGCACATAAACGGCAAAGGAGCACAGCAATGGCAGAATTCAACGACTTTTTGAAGCTGGACATAAGAGTGGGCACGATTATCGGCGCGGCGGCTTTTGAAAAAGCCAGAAAGCCGGCATATCAGCTGCTCATAGATTTCGGCGAGGAGACAGGCATCAAAAAATCCTCGGCACAGATAACCGACCACTATACCGCCGAGGAGCTCGTGGGCAGGCAGGTTCTGGCGGTGGTCAATTTTCCGCCCAGACAGATAGCCGACTTCATGTCGGAGGTACTGGTGCTGGGAACCTACAGCGAGGGCGGAGTGGTCCTGATAGCTCCCGACAGGAAGGTCTGCAACGGTGACCGGCTGGGGTAACCAACCGCTCGCAGTCGGCTGATATCCGGAACACCGCAGCAAACCGGACACGGAAAAAGCACACAGCAGGTGCTCCGAAAAAACCGTCGGAGCGCCTGCTGTGTGCGGTCAGGCATCTTTATATCATATTTTATTGATCCAGCACAACCGCCATGTAGTTTGCCATTTCGGCGGCGGTCTGCTCTCCGGTGATGTATTCGTAGGAATAAAGCATGAAGCCGTCGGCATCTGTCTCCGGACGGCGGAGGTATTTTATCTGGTCGGCAATGATGCTGTCGCTGCGCAGCCATTTGCCGCCGTCGGCATCGGAGCCGGCCTTGTACAGCGCAAGACCTACGTAGAAGTCCACTTCCCCGCAGGTGACCATGGCCTTCCATTCGGCGGTGCGTTCGGCAAAGGGCGCTGCAGTGCTGTCAAAGGTCCAGTATATCTGCGGACAGATATAGTCGATGTAGCCCGGAGTGGAGCACCATTTATACACATCGGCACCGGCGGCAAGGCAGTTTTCTATGTTGCCCGCAGGACTGATGCCGAAGACGCAGTTGCTGTTGGTGGCTTTTACCTTGTTGTATACGTCGCGCACAAGGGTGTTGATGTTTTCGGTGCGCCACTGGCGCAGGCTCATGGTGCCGCCCGAAGCGGTGTAGCTCCCGTAGCGGGCACTGTCGTCAAAGCTTTCGTCGTAGGCGGGATAGAAATAATCGTCCCAGTGAACGCCGTCCACGTTGTAATTTGCCGCAAGCTCAGCCATGCCGTTGACTATGAGGGCACGAACCTCCTCAACCGCCGGGTTGTAGAACTTGCCGCCGTCGTAGTCAACGACCCAGTCGTCGTTGGCAGGGTCGCTGTCACTGCGCCAGACGGTGTAAGGATTGTCAGCTGACAGGGTTTCCGGCACCCTGCCGCCCGCCAGCTGTATTCGCAGAGGATTTACCCACGCGTGCAGCTGCATTCCGTTGGCGTGGGCAACGTCGATGATGTACTCAAGCGGGTCAAAGCCGTCGGCAGGCGCCACGCCCTGTGTACCGGTAAGAAAATGGGAATAAGGAAAGTAAAGGGAATCATACATGGCGTCGCCGAAGGCACGGACGTGGAACATGATGGCGTTGGCTCCCACAGCCTTGCAATTGGCCACCATTGCATCAATTTTTTCCCTTGTGACAAGATTGACCGACATGTAGGGTATCCACACGGCGCGCAGCTCGTCCTTTTCGGTGAGTACAATCTGGTTGGGTATGGCGGTAACTTCGGCATCGTAATCCTCGCTGGTCCAGACCGGTGCACTGTCGGTGCGCTCCACCGGCGTTTCAGTCCCGCCGGCGGACACGGTCACCTCCGCTCCGTCAGGATAGGTGGTTATGGAGCCGCCGAAACCCTTTCCCCTTCGGTCAACGGCAATGACCACCGAAAGACACACCACCACAAGCACCATACACAGGCTCAGGGTTATCGTCCAGATTTTTTTGTTCAGTTCCTTTGCCATCTTGCTTCTCCCTGTTCTTTTATTCTTGACACATTATATCAAAAAGAGTACCATTATATCAAGTGGTGCTCAGCGCCGCCGCAAATCAATGACAAGGTTGTGATTCTATGCCGCCTCTTGCATGGCTGCTCATTGCCGCATATCTGGTCGTCATCAGCGCTGTCGCAGTGGGTATTACCATCTACGACAAGCGCATCGCCATTAAAAACGGAAAAGCAGAGGAGCGTTCCTCCGGCAAAAAGTCCGGTCAGAGTAAAAAATCCGCGGGCAAATCCGCAAAGGGCAATTCACGCTCCGGTAAAAAGAGCTCTGCCAAGGCTCCCACCGCCATCCGCCGCATTCCCGAAAAGACCTTGCTTATAATCTCCGCGCTGGGCGGCTCTGTTGCCATGCTGATAACCATGAGAGCCATCCGTCACAAGACCCAGCACATGAAATTCATGATAGGCATTCCCGCCATAATCGTTGCTCAGTGCGCTCTGGTTGTGGCTCTGGTGGTTTTCCTCTGAGAAATGGATATGCCGCTTCGGCTGAAAACAGAACAATCCCGGCACCGGCAGACAGCTTATGATCCTGCCGGTGCCTTTCTCATGTCAATAATTTGTTTTTGCTATGGACTACACACCTCTTGTGTGATATAATAATACGGTTACAAGGAGGAGTGCATATGAAGAAACATCGTATACTTCCGCTGATTCTGGCGGCACTGATGCTGACCGCCTGTTCCGGAAATCCCGACCCCGCCGGAGCTCCCGCAGAGCCGGAGAGCACCGTCACCCAGTCGGTATCACTCACTGATGCCCCTGCCGAGCCTGTGGATATGCACACCATTCAGCCCGCAGAGGACGGTCAGGCTGCCGGCAACATGGTCTTTTACATAGACGGCATGCCCGCTCACGCCGGCATGGTGCTCAGCGATGCACTGGGCGAAAACGTCAGCTGCGATTATGATCTTGACCAGCCTGTTGAGCCCGGTCATTTCAGTCTGCCCATACCGCTGCGTTTCCCCGGTGATAAAACCGAGGGTTTTCTGTTTGTTTCGGTCATGAACCCCACCGATGCTGCCCGTCCCATGAAGGACTGCCTCATCTATTCCCTGTCCGTTTCCTGCCGCGACGGTATGGAGGTGGGCTACGAGCGAATGAAGCTCGGTTCCGCTTCGTTTGACACCTTTGTCAAAACATACGGTGAACCGGACGATCGGCTCTCCTGGACAAACTATGAGCGGATCACCTACTATTCCCCGCTGAGCTGCGCCGTGTTCACTTTCAAAAACGGCAAGCTCGATCAGGCCAGCGCCTATCACATTGCTCAGCTGTACCAGACGGAAATTGAAGCCTTCGGCAGTGAACCGACCGGTGACATGACCGCACGTGACGGTTACATCCTGCTCAATTCCTACTTTGACACCACGCCCTACATGAACGGCGAAGAGGGTGCCCCGGCAAATGTCGATATCACCATGACCATCGACGCCTATGATGTCACTCTGGGCTGTAAGGGCGGCGAGCTGCCTGAGGTCTGGGCGGAAAAATACACCAGCATCATCACTCCCATCGGCTCCGAACGCCAGATGCGAGTGGGCATGACCGGTCTGCCGGAGTTCAGCTTCTACAACAACACCGACTCCAACTGCCAGACCGTAAGGCTTCCTGTTGTCGCCGGAGCTTATCTGCTCAACCCGGACAGTGATAATTTCGGCGTCGATCATTCCGGACATGTCAGCTATTCCTACATGGGAATCGCCAACACCGACGATATCTCCGTGATAGTTGACAAGATGGGCAAGCCCACCCGCCTTTCCTTCATGTGCGACGACGACCACTGCTTTGCCTGGCTCTTCTATGCCGCGGAAAACGGCGACGAGGCTCAGTTCAAGGTTGATCTTTTCACCGGCGAGCAGATCGAGCTGCGCGTACTGAAATACTACAAGGAAGCAAGACCATATTGATTTTTTGTAAACAGCAGAGCCGAGCCTGTTTTTGCAACATGCCCGGCTCTGTTTTTGTGTCGGAATCCATTTCGATATTTATCTATTTAAACTTGACAATCCGTTTCGAACCTTATATAATCGTAATCGAGGTGAGAATTATGACCGAACGTTTGGAAAGACTGAACGAATACTTTGACCGGCAGATCGCTCTGTGCATGCAGCGACACGCTGAAAAGGCCGCAGATGACCGCTCGGACGAGGCTGATTTTGAAAAAATCAAAGCCAACATCTACGATATCTTCCGCACTGTTCTGTCCGTGGCAGTCAGAGAAGGCAAAGACGATCCGGATGCGGTCAGACGCTTTTTTGAAAGCAAAACCGAACAGATACCGTCCGGCTGGGCGGCAGCACACGAGAAAGCCCGCCTGCACAACGACACAGCACGTATGCAGACAGAACGCATCAAGCTGGATGCCGCCGAGGATATCCGAAAAGCCTTTGCAGAAATATGGGAGGGTGCTGTATGACCGAAAGTCAGGCCATCAGCCTTTTCAAGTGTCTTTCCGACAAATCGCGGCTCCAGATACTCAAATCACTTGCAATTGAGGACATGTACGTCGAACGGCTCGCCGAGCGGCTGGGCATCACAGCCCCCACAGTTTCGTTCCATCTGAAAAAACTGGCCGATGCCGGTGCCGTTACCTCCTACAAGAGTCAGTACTATATGATGTATTCTCTCCGGAGGGATATCTTTGAAACCAGAATACTTGATATTCTGCAGGAAGAATCGGACGAAGCGGCTGTGCAGGCTGAGCGGGATGCAAAATACCGTCAGAGAGTGATTGATACCTTTTTTGAATACGGCAAGCTGAAAGCCATACCGGCTCAGAGAAAAAAGGAACGGATAATTCTGGAAGTGATTGCGGATGCCTTTGAATTTGACCGCATCTACACCGAGCGGGAGGTAAACGTGATCATTGCCGACTTTCACGACGATTTCTGCACCATACGCCGTGACATGATAGGAGAGCGGCTTCTTGCCCGTGATAAAAACGGCTACTGGCGCCTCCGACCCGAATAATGACATGGTAAAGGAAAAGCTCCTCCGCAACATAGCTGCGGAGGAGCTTGCTTGTTTTACAGCACAGGCACAACGCACCTGTTTTTCGCTCTTATTTGTTTATGGTAAGATGGATGCACTCCGGCATGCCGAGCTTGCGGCTGGTCTCGTCGGGCTGGGATACGCCTGCCCAGAGACTGTATTTTCCACCGGGCACAAAGCGTCTGCCGTCGTTGTCCACCACCTCAAAGGCATAATCGGTCAGAGTCAGCTCCACAGTGGCACTCTGACCGGCTCCGAGAGCAACGCGCTTAAAGCCGCACAGACGGGTGTTGAGCACCTCGAATTCCGACTCCTCGGAACGGATGTAAAGCTGAACGACCTCTTCAACATCCACGGAACCCCTGTTGGTAACAGTCACGCTGACCGTGCCGTCCTTTTCGGATGCAGCATCAACGGAAACCTGAGAATAGGTAAGACCGTAGCCGAAGGGATAGAGCACGTTGTTTTCGGCGTAGCGATAGGTACGGTTGGTCATGGAATAATCCACGAAATCAGGCAGCTTTGCCACGTCCTCATAGAAGGTGACCGGCAGCTTGCCGGAGGGAGAGACCTTGCCGAACAGGATGTCGGCAAGAGCGGTGCCGCCGTCCTCGCCGGGATACCATGCCTGCAGAATGGCGTTCGCCTTGTCGACAAGGAGATTAATAA
>JAZUOR010000168.1:0-9610 GCA_045604745.1 Acutalibacteraceae bacterium
TTTACAAAAATGCATGGCTGCGGCAATGACTATGTATATATTGACGCAGTAAACCAGACCGTTGAAAACCGTGAGCAGCTGGCTGTCAGGCTCAGCGACCGCCATTTCGGAATCGGCGGTGATGGCATCATACTCATCTGCCCGTCTGATGTTGCTGATTTTCGTATGGAAATGTACAATGCCGACGGCTCACAGGGCCGGATGTGCGGCAATGGCATACGCTGCTTTTCGCGCTTTGTATTTGAAAAGGGACTGACCGACAAGACTGAAATTGATGTCGAGACCCTTGCAGGAATCAAGCATGTTGTTATGACTGAGGAAAACGGCAGGATTACCGGCATTACAGTCAATATGGGGCAGCCGGTTTTTGAGTGTTCTCAGATCCCCGTTCTTTTCGACGGTGAGCAGATGATAAATCAGCCTGTTACCATCGGAGGAATGAATTTCCGTGCCACCTGTGTGTCAATGGGAAATCCTCATTGTGTGGTATATGTTGACGATGTGGACAACTTCCCGCTGGAAGACATCGGACCGAGATTTGAAATCAATCCGCTGTTTCCCGACCGGGTCAATACCGAGTTTGTGCGCAGGCTGCCCGACGGAAGTCTTCAGATGAGAGTCTGGGAGAGAGGTTCTGCCGAAACGTGGGCGTGCGGCACGGGAGCGTGCGCAGTGCTTGCTTCGTCGGTAAAGAACGGAGTCATAGACGGTCGTCAGGCTATTGTTCATCTGCGCGGAGGCGACCTTGACATCCGCTGGGACGAAGAATCGGGAGATATCTTTATGACCGGCGGTGCGACATTTGTCTTCGACGGTCAGGTTGAGGTATAATTTCAGAATAAATCAGGAAGAATCGGAGGTGCGGCTCATGGCTGCTCTGCCCAGTACACTTGTTATTCCCAAGAATTATTATTCCAGTCTTACTCTGCGTGAAACTGAGCTTGCAATAAAAGAAATAAAGGATTATTTTCAGGAAGCTCTTGCGGTTCGCCTGAATCTTCAGCGCATTTCTGCGCCGCTGTTTGTCAACCAGAGCAGCGGCTTGAATGACGATCTCAACGGCGTTGAGCGTCCGGTGAGCTTTGATATGGCTGAGCATCCCGGAGAACAGTTCCAGATCGTTCACTCTCTTGCCAAGTGGAAGCGTCAGGCTCTCGGTCATTACGGCTTCGAGCCGGGCGAGGGTCTGTACACTGATATGAACGCCATCCGCCGCGATGAGATCACCGACAATATTCATTCCATATACGTCGATCAGTGGGACTGGGAAAAGGTGATCACCGCAAAGGAGCGTACACTTGATTATCTTTATCAGACGGTACGTTCCATCTATGCGGTAATACGTACAACCGAACTCCATTTTGCCACACGTTTTTCCTTTGACGTGCTGCATCTGCCGGAAGAGATCACTTTTGTCACATCTCAGGAGCTGGAGGACATGTATCCGGAGCTGACATCCTCTGAACGCGAGGCTGCATATGTGCGTGAAAAGGGCGCTATTTTTGTTTCTCAGATCGGCTGCAGGCTGCGTTCCGGTCAGAAGCACGACGGGCGTGCTCCCGATTATGACGACTGGATGCTCAACGGTGACATTATTGTATACAATCCGGTGCTTGATATTGCGTTTGAGCTTTCGTCCATGGGTGTGCGTGTTGATGCCGAATCAATGAAGCGTCAGCTTGCCGAAAGCGGATGCTCCGGCAGAGCCAATCTGCCCTTCCACAAAGCTGTTATCAACGGGCATCTTCCGCTGACCATAGGCGGCGGCATCGGTCAGTCAAGATTGTGCATGTCCTTCCTTCGCAAGGCTCATATCGGCGAAGTGCAGGCATCAATTTGGCCGGCCGGTGTTCGTGAGCGCTGCGAGAAGGCCGGTATTTCACTTTTGTAAAAAATAGACTTTACACGCACGGTGCTGCTGCCGTGCGTGTATTTTTGTCATTGTGAAGTATATTTTTCATTATGACACGGGATAAACTGAATTGACCTATTTGTGTTATTTTCGTTTATATTTTCAGTTGTTTTTCCGCTGCATATACTATATAATAATTAATAAATAATCAAGAATATCAATCAGCTTTGAACAGACCGGACCGGAACGAGTACCGGGCTTGTTAGGAGGATGAATCATATGCCTGCCGACCTGCACTGTCACACAAGGATATCCGACGGCTCAATCAGCCTTGACGATCTTATCCTTCTGGCAAAGCGGAGGAATATCACCACAATTTCCGTTACCGATCACGATACCCTTGCAGGTGTGACGCGCGCAAAGGTACTGGGCGGAAGATTCGGCATTGATGTTATCCCCGGAGCGGAGTTTTCCTGCTACGACAGCAAGACGAAAAACAAGGTGCATCTGCTGGCATATCTCTTTGATCACCCTGATCGTCTTGAGGGACTGTGCAAAAGAACCGGCGAACTGCGCAAAAAGGCTTCGCTTCAGTGCCTGTCAAAGGTGATGCGGTACTATCCCGTTACGTCAGAAATGGTAGCGCGAGTGGCAACCGGAAGTACCAATATTTTCAAGCAGCATATCATGCATGTTCTCATGAATGCCGGTTATTCCACATCGGTATTCGGCGAGCTGTTTGACAAGCTCTTTGACAGCAAAAACGGTACGTGCATTGTGCATCCGGAGTATCCTGACGTGTATGAGGTGCTTGAACTTCTCAAGAGCTCAGGTGCGGTGACGGTGCTGGCACATCCGACTGTTTATGACAATATGCCCCTGCTTCCGGATCTTATAGATGCCGGCCTGGACGGCGTTGAGGTATGGCATCCGAGAAATTCAGAGGAGGACAAGGCTGAACTGTTCCGCATCGCGGAGAAGCACGATCTTGTGATGACCGGAGGCTCTGATTTCCACGGCATGTACTCTGCCGGCGTAAATCCTCTCGGCTCGTGTACTACCCCGGACGAGTGTCTGGCAGCTTTGCGTGCACGCAAGGACAGGAGAAGAAAAAAATAATCACATATTATTTGGTGAAATGATGGAAGATACCAATCGGACAATACATAACGAAGAATGTGACGACAGCGACATGAAGATCGTCGGAGCCGGCACGACACCTGCATATGACTGTGCCGCTGAGTCGGAGGCTCTGGAAAAATACGATCAGCTGCGCAGAAGCGGCGAGCTTGCCAAGGCCAGAAGGCTGGGAGCTTTTCTTGCTGCGCATATTGAGGAGATCAATGGTGAGCCGGAGTGTGCCCTTGGAGAAAAAATCGGTCTGCACAGACGGCTTATGATCATCTTTGCGTCAGTTGCGGCGATGGAAAGAGAATTGCCGGAGCGAATTCTTGTGCAGACGGCTCTTAACGTGTTCTATGATACGCTGAAAAAGGACAGCCCCGGACTCTATGATTCCATGAGCGCTTCCGGTGCGATCACTTTCTATTATCTTGAATACAGAAAGCTTGGCAGAATGCCGGCAGATATCGGCGGCGCATTTGCCATGCTTTGCGGCAGGGAAGAGGATGCTGTTTTGATCGAAATGGGATCCGGTCTGTTTGCCCGTGCATTTGATTATGTCTGCAGTGTTATACAGAATGTGGGTTTTGACCAGTCAATCCAGTGACATAATTGCAAAAAATACTTGCCAACTGCAGAACGTTGCTCTATAATGTTTCCTGTGACACAAAAAAACTGGAGGCCAGAATACCATGAGAGACTTCTTATCTGTCAGAAAAAATATAATTCTTGTTGCAGTTATCGCTGTGTTTGTTTTGATGATTGTCGGTTATTTCTTTGCTTCGTTTGGACTGTGCGGAAGCTCCTGCAACATCAGAGCCAGCGCCTGCAACCCGGTCAGTTGTGTTCTTGACGGCTGCGTTGAATGCACCAACTGTGTAGGATGCGTTCTCGGCTGCGATTAATTTATGATTCCGTGGGCCTTGCCGTCGAGCTTTGAAACGGCAGGGCTCTTTTGTATATTCAGTTAATAATGAAAGGGGCAAGGGTATGAAACGCTCACAGATAAACAGGGAAATCAGGCGTCTTGAAGCGCTTGCGGCAAAGCACGGCTTTGCGCTGCCTCCGTTTTGCAGCTGGACGGCAGAAGAGTGGCGGACAAAGGGTGCGGAGTACAACGAAATAAGAGATAACATGCTGGGCTGGGATGTCACGGATTACGGTCAGAATGACTTTGACCGCATAGGCTTTACGCTCATTACCATTCGCAACGGAAATCCAAAGCTTCCGCAGTACAGAAAGCCCTATGCCGAGAAACTGCTGATGCTCAAGGAGGGACAGTATTCTCCCATGCATTTCCACTGGAGCAAGATGGAGGATATTATCAACCGCGGCGGCGGCACTGCGCTCATAAGGGTTTATAATTCCAGAGAGGACGAAAGCTTTGACGATACTGATGTTACCGTCATGATGGACGGACGTTCCTTCACCGTACCGGCAGGCACACAGGTAGAACTCAGGCCGGGAGAAAGCATTACCATCTATCAGGGTCTGTATCATGACTTTGAGGTAAAGCCCGGTACTGGTGACATTCTGCTGGGCGAGGTGTCCATGTGCAATGATGATGCCTGCGACAACCGGTTCAACCCTCCCATGGGACGATTCCCGGCAATTGAGGAGGACGAAGAGCCATACCGTCTGCTGTGAACGGAATATCCAAAGGCAGAATAAAAGCGGAGGAAGCGTTTATGTATGACATCGTTGCGCTTGGCGAATTATTGATAGACTTTTCGCCATACGGACATTCTGAAACCGGAATGAAATTGCTGGAAATGAATCCGGGTGGTGCGGTTGCCAATGTGCTCTGTGCAGCATCAAAACTGGGACATTCCACAGCGTTTATTGGCAAGGTGGGCGAGGACGCGCATGGACGTTATCTCAGGTCAAAGCTTGTGGAGTACGGAATCAACGCCGACGGACTGCGCATGTCAGCGGAGCAGCCCACAACTCTTGCGTTTGTTGACATAGCTGACAACGGCGAGCGCAGCTTCAGCTTTTTTCGCAATCCCGGTGCAGACACTCAGCTGCGTGCTGATGAGCTTCCGGTTGATATTATCGGAAACGCAAAGATATTCCATGTGGGCTCGCTTTCCATGACCAATGAGCCGGCTCGTACGGCTACAGTAGCTGCTATAGAGCTGGCAAAGGAATCCGGAGCAATAATTACCTATGACCCGAATTACCGGGCGATGCTCTGGGAGAGCGAACAGACTGCTGAAGTGCAGATGCGCTCTCTGCTGCCCTATATCGACTTCGTAAAGATATCTGACAACGAAACAGCACTTGTGACCGGCGAATCAGAGCCTGAGAGTGCTATCAGAAAGCTGATTTCCATGGGAATCAGATGCGCTGTTGTGACCGCAGGCGAGGACGGCTGTATAGTTGGCGTTGGTGAAAAAACTGTACGGGTGCCTGGCTTTAAGCAGAGTGCAGTGGATACCACCGGTGCAGGTGATTCATTCTGGGGAGGATTTCTGACGGCATTTATCGAGAGAGGCAAAAATGCTGCCGATATTACGGCTGAGGATGCGGCGGTTTTTGCACGCTTTGGCAATGCTGTTGCAGCCTGCTGCGTTATGGGCCGCGGAGCGATGCCTGCCATGCCTGACAGAGAAAGTGTTGAGGCGATACTGAAAGAAAGCTGAACTAAACGGGAGTAACGGCATGAACAAACATGAACTGCTGAAAAAATACTACGGTCACGACGAATTTCGTGCCGGACAGTCGCAGCTTATCGATGCGATAGTAGGCGGCAGGGATGTGTTGGGAATCATGCCCACCGGAGCCGGAAAATCCATTTGCTATCAGATACCAGCTTTGCTCATGGACGGTATCACTCTGGTCATATCACCCCTGATCTCCCTTATGAAGGATCAGGTAGCTGCATTGGTGCAGGCGGGAATCAGGGCTGCCTATATAAACAGCTCCCTTTCGATGAGACAGCAGGAAGAGGTAATTCGCAGAGCCTCACAGGGCGAGTATAAAATTATATATGTTGCTCCTGAAAGACTGGATGTGCAAAGCTTCATTGATTTTGCTGTTTCTGCAAAGATAGCCATGCTTGCGGTTGACGAGGCGCATTGCGTGTCTCAGTGGGGACAGGACTTTCGCCCGCATTATCTTAAGATATCGGATTTTTGTGCCCTTCTTCCGCACCGTCCGGTAGTCTGTGCTTTTACGGCAACGGCGACCGGTGAAGTGCGCAGCGATATTATTCGCCTGCTCGGTCTGAATGCTCCCTATGAAACGGTCACTGGTTTTGATCGTCCGAATTTGTTCTTTGATGTCATTACTGCCGGAGGAGACAAGTATAATTATCTTCTTCGTGTGGTCAGCCGAAATAAGGGGCGTTCGGGCATCGTATACTGCTCAACACGAAAACTGGTGGAAGAGGTGTGTGAAAAGCTCAGCGCTGAGGGCTTCAGAGCCACACGCTATCATGCCGGCCTTGACAAGTCTGAGCGTGACACAAATCAGGAGGACTTCATCTACGAGCGCAGAGACATCATGGTCGCTACCAATGCCTTTGGTATGGGAATAGACAAATCAAATGTCTCTTATGTTGTTCACTATAATATGCCGAGAAGTCTGGAGGCGTATTACCAGGAGGCCGGCAGAGCCGGACGTGACGGCGAGCCCGCTGAATGCATACTGCTTTACGGAGCACAGGATGTGCGCACAAACCTGTTTCTTATCGACCAGAATGACAATGAGGACATAGATCCGCTCATGCTGGAAAAGGTTAAGGAGAGGGAGAGAGAACGCCTTCAGGACATGATCAAGTATTGCAGCTGCACAAGCTGTTTGCGGGCGTTTATTCTGCGCTACTTCGGTGACAGATACAGCGAGAGCTGCTTTAACTGCGGGCGATGCAACAGTGATTTTCAGTTGACGGACATTACCGTGGATGCTCAGAAAATAGTATCATGCGTGTGGCGTATGCATCAGCTGACAAACGGGCTTGATTTTGGTCGTTCGCTCATAGCCGAGGTGCTGACCGGATCAAAAAACAAGCGCATTGCTGAGCTTGGCTTTGACCGGCTAAGCACATGGGGGCTGATGAAAGGTATCCAGAAGCCGAGAATAATCCTGATGATCGACTATCTTATAGAATGCGGATATCTCAGGGATACCGGCGGGAAATTTCGCACGGTTGGACTGAGTGAACGTTCCACGCAGATCGTTCATGACAAGGTAAGTGTTTCCATGCGTTTGCCTGTGGTCAGGCCATCGCTCAGTGAAAAGAATGCCGTTCATCTCGACGAAGATGGAAAGAAAATGCTTGATGCTCTGAGGGAGGTTCGGTCTGCGATAGCCGCACGCGAGCACACGCCTGCTTATATTATCTTTTCAAATGCTTCTCTGCAGGATATGTGCCGGAAAATGCCTTTGAGCAGACGGGAGTTTCTCGATGTTTCAGGGGTGGGCGAAAAGAAGGCTGAAAAATACTGGGACGATTTTGCGCCTGTGATAATGCGGTTTGCTTCCGCTGCCGGAGGAAAGAATGACACATGAATTCAGTATGCCTCTACCTTCTGCAATCAGTACTGCTGTGGACGTTCTTGAAAAGGCAGGATATGATTGCTGGCTGGTTGGAGGCTGCGTGAGAGATGCCGTAATGGGCATTGAACCTCACGATTATGATATTACCACTTCTTCAACGCCGGAGGAGACGATAAGAGCCTTTTCCGGTTACCGAATTATTGAGACGGGAATCAAACATGGAACAGTAACCGTTATTATTGACGGTGAACAGATAGAAATCACAACATTCCGCGTGGACGGTGATTACCTTGACAATCGACGCCCTTCGAGTGTTTCGTTTACCCGCAGTATAGAGGACGATCTGAGAAGACGGGATTTTACAATCAATGCCATGGCCTACAATCCTGAAAAGGGTCTGCTTGACCTTTTTGGTGGCTGTGAAGATATCGAGAAAGCCGTCATTGCCTGTGTCGGAAATGCAGAAGAGCGTTTTCAGGAGGATGGTCTGCGTATATTGCGTGCGCTCAGGTTTGCTTCGCGGCTGGGCTTTTCCATGGAGGAAAACACCGACCGGGCTGTCAGACGGCTGTCCCATCTGCTTTGCGGGATATCTGTCGAACGGGTATTTTCCGAATTGTGCGGCATCATATGCGGTGCCTTTGCTGGAAGAACAGTGCTTGAGTATGCAGATGTAATATCTGTTTTTATTCCTGAGCTCAGGGAGATCATCGGGTTTGAGCAGAAGAGCAGATACCACTGCTTTGATGCGCTCGAACACACATGCAGAGCGATTGATGCCTCGCCGCAGGACAGGCTGGTTCGGCTTGCTCTGCTGCTGCATGATATAGGCAAACCGCAGGCGCGCGTTGCCGGAGCCGACGGTTATGACCACTACTACGGACATCAGGATATCAGTGCACAGATGGCGGACGACATTCTGCTCAGGCTGAAATCCGATGGGCGCACCCGCCGTATAGTAACGAAAATTATAAAGATGCATGACCGAACGATAGTACCTGACGAAAAAAGGGCGAAACGGCTGCTGCGGGAGCTGCCGGTCGAAGAGGTCAGAATTCTGCTTGAGGTCAAAGCTGCCGACAGGCTGGCTCACGCAAGCGGCTATAACGACCCGTCGGAAATATATGAAATGGGACGGATAGTTGAGTCAATTGCACTGAAAGACGAGTGCATTTCGGTTTCGGCTCTTGCAATTGGCGGCCGGGAAATAATGGAACTTGGAGTCAAACCGGGGCCGGTCGTCGGAACGATACTTGAAAGACTTCTTGATGAGGTAATCAATGGGAAAACCGCAAACGAAAAAGAACTTTTGATCGAACAGGCGAAAATTATCATTGCCAAATTAACAGATGGAGCTGTGGAATGAAAAATCTTACTGATATCAGTCTGGTACGTGCAGCGCTTGAGCGAAACGGCATTGTACTGTCAAAGGGAATGGGACAGAATTTCCTCATAAACCCTTCGGTTTGTCCGCGAATGGCCGAAGAAGCGGGCATAGACGATGAAACCGGAGTGCTTGAGATCGGCCCCGGCATAGGCGTGCTTACGGTTGAGCTTGCAAGACTTGCCAGACGTGTGGTAGCGATCGAGCTGGATACTCGTCTTGAAAAACTGCTTTCTGAGAATCTTGAACCGTACCCCAATGCCGAAGTGGTGTGGGGAGATGTAATGGAGATAGATATTGCATCCCTGCTTAAAGAAAAATTTGCCGACTGTAAACGTATTGCGGTGTGTGCGAATCTGCCGTATTATATAACGTCTCCGATAATCATGATGCTGCTGGAAAGCCGACTGCCGATAGACAGCATCACGGTAATGGTGCAGAAGGAGGCGGCAGACCGCATGTGTGCAAAGGTGGGAAGTCGTGCATCCGGTGCAGTGACCGTTGCTGTGTGGTATTACTCCGAACCTGAGATTCTGTTCAGAGTCTCGGCAGGGAGCTTTTTGCCTGCGCCAAAGGTTGATTCCGCGGTGATGCGTCTTGTGGTTCGTCAGGAGCCGGAGTATGACGTCGGAAGTGAGGAGCGCTTCAGAGCGATTGTAAAGGCCGGTTTTTCTCAGCGACGCAAAACGCTTCTGAACGCGGTTTCTTCCGATCGCCGTTTTTCAAAGGAAAAGCTGACGGCTGCTCTG
>JAZUOR010000169.1:0-3396 GCA_045604745.1 Acutalibacteraceae bacterium
AACTGACCTTGAGAAGACCGGCGACGAAGGACGATTTGTCATGGGTTATGAGGAGAGCTACGGCTACCTCTTCGGTACCCATGCACGCGATAAGGATGCCGTTGTGGCGTCAATGATGATCTGCGAGATGGCAGCCTATTACAAAAAGGCTGAGGGTAAATCTCTGCTGCAGGTCATGGATGAGGTCTATGCAAAATACGGCTATTGCCGTCATGCGCTCATCAATATGGGCTTTGAGGGCGAGAGCGGCATGAAAAAGATGGCTGCCATCATGGACGATCTGCGCAATGCTCCCCCGGCAGAGATCGCCGGAAGCAAGGTGGTTGCCCGCCGCGACTACCGCGAATCGGTTGCCTACACCGCTGAGGGTCAGACTGCCATTGACCTTCCCAAGAGCAACGTCATGGAGTTCCTGCTGGCCGACGGCTGCGCATTCATTGCCCGTCCCTCCGGCACCGAGCCCAAGATCAAATTCTATCTGACCGCCTGCGAGGCTACTTCCGAGGCATCGGAGAATCGTATCGCCGAGCTGGATAAGGCTGTCAGAGAGCTGGTAGGGTAAAAGGACCTATATTTAACGAATATTTGCCGCAGCGTGCCCGTTATGAGGCATGCTGCGGTAATGTTTTGAGGCGGCAATCAGAGGAGCGTCCGGCGCATCAATGGAGCTGCCTCCAAGTAAAAAAGCGGTTGACTGAGAGCATTATCCGGGGAAAGTGCAGGGCGCAATATTCTGCTGCTATAGTTGACAACAACTTCGAGCATGTGATATTATATTAGAAATCTATCAAAATGTTTGTAAGGAGAATCAGTGTGGCAGAGCAGGAAAAGGAAATTGATTTGCTTGAAATCATCAAAGTGCTGAAGAAACACTATATTCCCTGCATCCTTGCTGCGGTGCTGGCTGGCATAGCGGCTTTTTTTATTACTTCTTTTGCAGTTGACAAACATTACACATCAAGTGTCACGATGTATGTCAACAGCAATGCTTCTTCCACAAACGTCAACCTGAGCGATATCAATGCGTCACAGAAGCTGGCTGACACATATATTATCATTCTGGAAAACGGCGGGATCTATGAGGATCTGACAGATGAACTGGAGGAACAATTTACAGCCGATGAACTGAGGAGAATGATATCGCTTTCGGTGGTGGAAAACACCGAGGTGGTGAAAATTACATCGGAAGCAAAGGATCCGCTTGTGGCGCACAGAATATGCGAAGAATTTGCGGCGCTGGCTCCGGATGAACTGGAAAAGGTGGTTCTGGGCGGCGTCGTGCGCGTAATCGGAGAACCGAGTGTCAATACGGAGCCGATTTCACCCAACGTGATGCGGACGACCGCAGTCGCTGCCTTTGCTGCGGGTGTTTTGACCGCATTGGTATACATAGCAGCCTCGATGCTCGATGTCAGGATCAGAGACGAAAAGGACGTCACTGCGCGCCACGACGTTGCGGTGCTTGGAGTCGTGCCGGAGCAGAATGCGGTTTACGAGCAGATTGGCAAAAAAACATCGGGTTCCGCTTCAGGCAAGAGGCTGAAGAACAGTAATAATCGTTCCGCACTTGTGATAACAGAATCCACGCCGTTTTCGATCAGTGAAGCGTACAACAAAATCTGTGCCAACATCCGTTTCAGTGTGTCGCAGGACAAGCACCGGATCATTGTTGTGACCAGTTCCATTCCGGGAGAATTCAAGTCAACCACGTCCACAAATCTTGCTATTTCCATAGCCCAGAGCGGTGCACGGGTTCTGCTTGTGGATTCTGACATGAGAAAACCGACCCTTCACAACTGCGTCAGGGTGCCCAATGAGAACGGTCTGTCAAACGTTCTCGCGGGATTCTGTGATGCAGAAGATGTGTTGTATGAAGAAATCAGGCCGAACATGGATTTTATTTCCTCCGGGCTGATACCGCCTAATCCTGTAACTCTGCTCAGTTCGGAGCGTGCAAAGAGGCTGTTTGCGGCTTTTGGTGCGGATTATGACTACGTCATAATCGACTCTCCGCCGCTGAACCTTGTTTCGGACGCTGCACTTCTGTCGGAATATGCCACAGGAGTACTGATGGTTGTGCGAGAAGGTAAATGCACAAAAACTTCTGTTGACGCTGCCATGGAGTCGCTGAACATCGCAAAGGCCAA
The DNA here is from genome assembly GCA_045604745.1 of Acutalibacteraceae bacterium. GTDB lineage: Bacteria > Bacillota > Clostridia > Oscillospirales > Acutalibacteraceae > SIG598. The sequence continues at coordinate 2,148 of JAZUOR010000169.1, forward strand.
TCTCCTTGGAGTAGTAATGACCGGCAGCGATGCCTCTCAGAACCCATACGGAGCGTACGGTTACAGCTATAGTTACAGCTATTCCGAGCGAATACAGTCAGGCTTGACGACAGATATGAAGAGATAACAGAAAACAAAAAGAGCTGCCGCAATCACTCGCGGCAGCTCTTTCTTTGTTTTTTGATTACCGGTCAATCTGACTGTAATTATACATCTGCGGGCCCTTTGATACTTCAAACGCGGCTCCGGAGGCAAAGCAGTAGGCACTCCATGCGCACAGAGCGTCGAAGAGCACACCCTTGGGAGGCATGATCTCGCCCTTTTTCAGGTCGCGGAGAATATCATAGGTCAGCTTCATGGCGGGAGCGAGCAGCGTCAGCTCGCTCTGCAGGCTGAACAGACTGGCAAGACGCACCTCAGGCATCAGCTCCTGAGCGAAGAATACATACTCCTGCTGGCAGGGAATGTACATTCCGTCGTCAAGAGGCATGGAACAAAGGGTGGGGAAGTACTTGGTGTCCGGCTTGTAGTTGAGCAGATTGTTTTCCATTACCGCCTCAACTGTCTTGCGGATATCTGCCTCGTTCACATCGCGCATGTCACGTCCGGCACCCAGCACCAGCTGGCCAAGCGTCCATGCAAAGGAGCGCAGAGTGGTGATGGATTCCACCGAGCGGATGATGCCGTAGTGCAGTTCACACTCAAGGTCGTCATTGGCCTTGAACATGACCTCAGGCACGTGGAACACCTTGGTTACGTAATGGGCGGCATCGCGCAGGGCGTTGCCGGTCTGCATGTCCATGTCTTCCAGCACGAAGCTCAGCTTCTTTTCAAGATAACCAGGTTCGATGGGAGAAAGCTGGATATCCGGTTTCTGGATGCCGGGCATGGTTTCCTGACGTTCGGGCAGCAGAGCCATGGGGTCGTTGAGCTCAGGCATGTCACCAAGACCCAGCATGCTGTCAACGATGGGCTCGTCGGCGATGGCTGCCTTGAAATGCTCGGTGACGATGCGCTCGTCGAAGGCATCGTTGAAGATGGGTGACTCGCTGTAGCCGGACTTGCGGGAGTGCTTGACGAACTCGTTATTCAGATCCTTGTAATAAAGCTGCTTGAGCACGGTCTGAGAGGGTATCAAACGGCTGCGGCTGATGAAGTAGCGCTCCACCAGCTCCACAGGATCAAGATATGCATACTTGACGAACTTGATGAAGTAGAGCAGGGGCCAGCCGCCCTCGGAAAGGTCATG
>JAZUOR010000170.1:0-3466 GCA_045604745.1 Acutalibacteraceae bacterium
ATTCCGAGGGCTGGGCAAGCTCGCCGCCCACGGCCCGGGGCCATGTTATATACAGCCGGTCGCCGGCGGCGGTTATGGCGTTGTACACCAGCAGCCGCTCCTCCAGCATGCGGGCGTCTGCGGTGTCGGCGACCTGCACGCCCAGCTCCTCGCGCAGACGGCGGCGCTCGTCGTCGGTAAAGACTCCTGCGCTGCCCGGTACGGCGGGAAATTCTCCCTCCAGCGCACCTACCACAAAGACGGCACGCGGAGCGTTGACCCGGAGACGGTCCGCGCCGCCGAAGGTTATCTCGTCAAGACCGCGGGGAATATGTCCCACGTCGGCGCGTTTTATCATAAGGGTGAGGTAGGCGATGAAATCCTCTGCGGAGCATTCGCTGTCGCCCAGAATTGCGTGCAGCTGCTCAAGGATGGAAATGAGCAGCTCCCACAGCTGGGGCAACTCGGCGGCCTCGGTGGGAGAAAGCCCCTCACTCAGTGCCTCAAGGCTCTGAGCCGCGCCGCTGAGGTCGGCAAGCCTATAGACCGCAGCGCACATTTCGTCCGCCCTGCCGGTCCGCAGAGCGGTGCGCAGGAGACTGATGGACATATGCAGAAGCGTGCGAGCCATATTTATGCGCTCAAGACGCTGCTCGCTCTCCTCGGTGAAGCGCGCACCCATGCCGTCGGGATTCTGCCGGAAGTCCGTCTCCCACCCTCCGGCGGGCACGTTCCATATGGTGCAGTAGTTTTCAAGGTCGGCAATGTCCTGAGGGGTGATGCCTGCGATCATGCCGGTTTTCATGCAGCGCAGCATGTCGGCGGGACGCAGGTTGTTCTTCGCCGCCTCCAGAGCCGACAGAATAAAGCGCATGAATGCCGAACCGGAGGCATCCACCCGCAGGTCGGCAAAGCAGGGCAGAGCCTGCTGGGCAAGGGCGTCGGCGGCGATGGGCGCGTAGGTGCTCTCGCTGCGGGCGATGATGGCGATGTCTCTGCACCGGTATCCTTCCTCCCGCACAAGGCGGCGGCATTCGCGGGCGCAGAATTCCAGCTCGTCGTACCGGTCGAAGGCCTCGTAAAGAGTGAGGTCACCGGTGGGCTGCTCCCATGTCAGCCTGTCCTCCTCCCGTCGATAGAGCGAGCTTTCCAGAATGCCGAGCGGCTCGGAGACAAAGCGGTATCGCTTGCTCAGAACCACCTCCGGCGCAAGCTCACAGCCGTATTTTGCAGCGATGGCTCTGAGCTGTCCCACGGTGCTCAGAGCGGTGGCAAAAAGGCCGCTCTGAGCCTCAGCCTCAGTGGCGGCGTGCTCCAGGCAAACTGTGATCGCGCACAGCCTTGCCTGCTGCATGATGCGCCCCAGAATGCGCAGCTCCTGTCCGGTGTAGCCGCGGAAGGAGTCGATGTATACAGTGGTGCCCTCAAAGAGCCGTATGTCGCCCAGCTGTTCGTACAGCCGGTCAAGGTCGTCCATCGGGTCAAGCGCCGGCTGCTCCGGAAGATGGTCGTAAACACCGGCCTGCCTGAGCGTGCCGTACAGGCCGTCGTCCGGTTCGGAGGTCTGACGCGCGGTGACCGCGTTGTATGCGCCGTAAATCAGCGCAAGCTCATTCAGCTTCTGAGCCAGCCGCCCCTCTGCCTTTGCGGCGGCACGGGCGATGTCCACCGGCTCAAGAGCGCACAGCTTGAACTCCTTGACCGCGTCCAGCAGATGCTCGATAAAGTGCGAGGAACGCTTGCCCCGGTAATAGTCGAGGTGGCTGCCCAGACGGGAAAGAACCAGCCCCATGGCTGCCACTCTGCCGCAGTCGTCCAGCCGCCTGCCCGCCGAGCCGCCCGCCTTGCGGGCAAGGTCTTCGGCCATGCGGGTGAAGCTGTACACACGCACGTTGTGGGCATCCTTTGCACCCAGCAGGGACAGCATTGCCCGCTCGCTTTCAAAGGAGTACTGCTCCGGAACAAGCAGCACCGGAGCTTTTCCTTCCCGTGCAAGAGCACACAGCTGCTCCCGGACATAATATGTTTTTCCGCAGCCGGAGCCGCCGGTGATAAGCTGGAGCATGGTGGAGCTCCTTTCTATGCACTAATTAATAATTAATAAATAATAATTAATAATGAATAATTGTGGTAAAGACCTCACTGCGTTCGGTCGTTTTATTATATAATACCGTGTGCTTATATTATCGTGTGCTGTGGGTAGATATTTACTCATTTCCGGCGGTCACAGCACGTGCTTTGTCACCTCGGAAATATCATCGAGCACGGTGTTTTTGTCCGGCTCAAGATGGGCGCGTATCTGGTGCCCCTTTGACACCAGCAGGCAGCGTGCGCCTATGGCCTGAGCCATTTCCGCGTCGTGGAGCAGGTCGCCCACCACCACCGTCTGCTCCGGCGGGATGCCGCTCTGCTTCATGTATTCAATGGCGCGTTCCACCTTGCTGCCGGCATGAAAATCATCAGCGCCCAGAAGTGTCTCGAAATAGTCAGCCACGCCGTACCTGTTTGTCTGCTCGTCGAGCATGCCGTTTTCGCAGGAGGAAACGATGACCTGCCGTATGCCGGCGTTCTTCAGCTGCTCCAGCACCTCGCGCCCTCCGGCCATCAGCCCGCGTCCGACCATGTGCCGTGCGCTGCCCTGGTGAAATTCCCTTGACACCTCGGCGAAATCCATGCTGTCGATGTCGAAAAAATGGCGGTAAAAGCCTATGATAGGCGTTTCGATGCAGCTGGAATATTTCTCAAAGGTGATGGAGGGCAGGCCTCTGCGCTCAAGCATGTCATTGACCGATTCGTGAGAGGCATGGGCATCGTCAACAAGCGTGCCGTTCCAGTCCCATATCACAAGCTGTACGGGTAATCTGTTCTGCATGTTTATCATCCTTTTCAGGTATTGATTTTTCCAAAGATTTATTATACCATATTGATTCGATAAATGCTTGAGAAAAGAAGAAAAACTGTTATAATAATGTATGCGCCAACTACATAAAGAAAATCAGGAGTGACAGTGATGAAACATGAGATATTCCTTGCGTCGGCATCGCCCCGCCGCCGCGAGCTGATAGAGGAGCTGGGCCTGCCCTTTGTGTGCGCCTCGCCTCAGGCCGACGAGACTGTGCCTGAGGACATCCTCCCGGAGGATGCCGCCCTGCTCATCGCCTCACGCAAGGCAGAGGCCGCCCGTTCCATGCCGGAGGCGGAGGGACGCATCATCGTGTCCGCCGACACTATCGTTGTGCTGGGCGGCGTCATATACGGCAAGCCCACCGACGAGATCGACGCCACCGTCATGCTCAGCCGTCTGTCCGGTCGGGAGCATCAGGTCATGACCGGCGTGTGTGTCATACTGCCCGACGGAACCTGCGGCAGCTTCTGCGAGGTGACCGGCGTGCGCTTCTGCAACCTGAGCGATCAGGACATCGCCGACTACATCATGACCGGCGAGCCCATGGACAAGGCAGGGGCCTACGGCATTCAGGGCAAGGGC
>JAZUOR010000171.1:0-3017 GCA_045604745.1 Acutalibacteraceae bacterium
ACGTCCTTTTCGGGAGCGATGGCGTTGATACCCGCCTTGTCGTCCAGTCCCTTGGGCAGAGGCAGCTGGCAGAGGATGCCGTTGATGTCCCTGCGGGCATTGAGCTCCTGAACCAGAGCCACCAGCTCCTCCTGAGTGGTGGTGGCGGGCAGAGCGTACTCTTCGGAATTGAAGCCGACCTCGGCACAGGCTTTTTTCTTGTTGTTCACATATACGCGGGAAGCGGGATCGTCGCCCACGATAATGACAGCCAGACCGGGAACGATGCCCTGTTCCTTGAGGGCAGCGGTTTCGGCGGCTACCTGAGCGCGCACGTCAGCGGATATTTTTTTGCCGTCTATGATGATGGGAGCCATTGGGATTGTCCTCCTGAGATTTAGTTCGTTAATGATTTGCCAAAGGAAATTATACCTGTATTTTGCACCATTGTCAACAAAGCCGGAGGGCGAAGGGGATAATAATTCCTGCGGTGTCCTGTCATATGGACACAGGAGGAGGGGAATGCTGTAAGCATAAGACCGAAGGAAAGGATGAATGTCATGGATACACATATTGATGCTGCGGCACGCCATGCGGGCAGGAGTGCGGCTATGTTTGCTCTCGGTGCAGCGGCTTATCCTGTGGTGGAGCTGCTGTGGAGGGGACGTACTCACTGGAGCATGAGTCTGACAGGGGGACTGTGTTCACTGGTGATACATCTGTTCAACCGCAGAATGAGGCACAGAGGACTTGCTGCCCGCTGCGGCATGGGCTGCGCGGTGATAACCTGTACCGAGTTTGCGGTGGGCTGTGTGGTCAATCGCCTGCTCGGCTGGGGCGTGTGGGATTATTCCTCCGCTCCCTTCAATATTCTTGGCCAGATATGCCCGCTGTACAGTGTGTTCTGGTTTGTGCTCAGCCTGCCGGTCATAGCCGTAAGCTCGCGGCTGATGGGGAACAAAGGATAAAGCCGCCGGATGACCGGCGGCTCTGGATATGGCTGATTATTCCCTTACAAGGCACTCCTCGATTCTGCCGAGGTACATGATGTGGTAGTCCTTTCCGGGGTAGTGTGCGTCAATGGATGGGTCGTCAAAGCACTCCGGAACCATCTCCTGCCGGTATATCTTACGGCAGATAAGCACCGTCTCCGCTTCGGCAAAATAGGGCGCAGCCCTGTCGCTGAGAACAGTAAGGCCGGTTTCGGTGATCTTATCGACGTCCCGTCCGCTGACCCGTCCGCACAAAGCAAGGTCATCGCGACGCTCCCCGCCGAAAAAGCACAGGGAGAAGTATTCCGAGCCGTCCACGAATTCGCGGGTGTAGCGCTGGGGACGGATGTAGCAGGTGGCGACGGGATCGTTCCACATGATTCCCACGCCGCCCCAGCTGGCGGTCATGGTGTTTGCCTTTCCGTCAAGCTGAGCGGTGATGAGCATCCAGTCGCTGCCGATGGCCTTGAAGGGGTTAAGATTGAGTTCTTCGGGCTTTACGCTTCTGAACATGGCGATACCTCCGTGTCCGCGTGTGTTGCGCGGCTGTTGTTTTTATAATATGTATATTTATCCGTGAGCTGTACGATTACTGCGGCCAACTATTCGCTTATCATAAAAGCGTAGTATACCCGTCCGCCGGTGTATTCCACCACCACCTCATAGCGATAGGCACCGCTCTGGGGGAACACTATGGTGCTGCCCTCGGTCACGAGCTTTTCGCCCTCCTCAAGAGGGGCTCCGTCCACCCACTGCTTCACCAGCCGCAGGGTGCCGCCTTCTATCAGCAGTTCGGCGGTTCCGTCTGTGCTTTGACGGGGGATGGTGGAGATGGTCTTCATATCGGCGGCACAGGGCTCCTCGGATTCGCTGATTTCCACATTGCCGTTCTGGTTCATCCACTCCCATACATAGCCGCCCATTGTGGCGGTGAATGTTTCGCCGGAGGAGGTACGGATGTTCAGTACGGGCGGAGTGCTTTCTTTCGGCAGCTGCTCGCTTTCCTCAATGAAGATTTCGGGAGCGTCGGCCTGACCGGCATCGGGCAGAGGCTCGTCGGCAGACTCCCTGCCGCATCCGGTGAGCACGGCAAGAACCGTCAGCAGTACAGCAGCGGCGGTCAGCAGCCGGTGGAGGTTTCTATTCATGTGTTTGTCTCCTTTTCATCGAATATAATGTTATTATATCATATTCCGTCGGGTAAGGTAAATAGCCTGTGCCCAGAATTTACAAAGTGCGGCAATAAGGCCTTGCCGCGAGCGGCTGTTTCTTGACAGAGCAAAAAACACGGGGTAGAATATATACAATACTTAAAGAAAAGGAGAATGCACCATGTCCATAACCTGTCCCACTCCCCATATAAAGGCAATGCCCGGAGACTTCGGCAGGACCGTTCTTATGCCCGGTGACCCTCTTCGCGCGCAGTTCATCGCCGAAAACTATCTTGAAAATGCCCGACTGGTCAATAACGTGCGCGGTATCCACGGCTACACAGGCACCTACAATGGCGTGACCGTTTCGGTAATGGCGAGCGGCATGGGTATTCCCTCCATCGGCATATACAGCTACGAGCTCTTTGATGCCTACGGCGTGGAGCGCATCATGCGCATCGGCTCCATCGGAGCCATGAGCGAAAAGGTGAAGGTGCGTGACATCATCATAGGCATGGGAGCCTGTACCAATTCAAACTTTGCCGCCCAGTACAATCTGCCCGGTACCTTTGCTCCCATCGCCGACTACGAAATGCTGCGCACCTGCGTGGCTGAGGCGGAAAAAGCGGGAGTAGCTTATCACGTGGGCAATCTGCTGTCCTCCGATACATTCTACGGCGCCGACCCGACCGCCAGCGAAAAGTGGCAGAGAATGGGCGTGCTGGGCGTTGAGATGGAGGCTGCCGGCCTTTACATGAATGCCGCCCGGTACGGCAAGCGGGCTCTGTGCATCTGCACCATTTCCGACCATGTGCTCACCGGTGTGGAAACCTCTGCGGAAGAACGGCAAACTGCCTTCACCACCATGATGCAGGTGGCGCTGGATGTGGCGGTT
>JAZUOR010000172.1:0-7520 GCA_045604745.1 Acutalibacteraceae bacterium
CCGGTTGAGCGCTCCGGTGGGCTCGTCGGCAAAAATTATCCTGGGGCGGTTGATGAGGCTGCGGCAAAGGCAGGCTCGCTGCAGCTGTCCGCCGGACACCTCGTCGATACCGTTGTCGGCTATCTCGATGATGCCCTGCCGGCGCATAAGCTCCATGGCACGCTCGTTTTTATCCTTGCGGCTTTCTTTTATTTTTCCTGACTGGCGTGAGGGCAGCAGGATATTGTCCATGATGCTCAGGTTTTTGAGCATGTACATCTGCTGAAACACAAAGCCCATCTGATCGAGGCGAAGGTTGGCAAGCTCCTTCTGGCTGAGCTTTGCTATGCTCCTGCCGTCAAAGAGAACGTCGCCGGCGGTCATGCCGTCCATGCCGGAGACGGTGTAAAGCAGAGTGGATTTACCCGAACCGGAGGGTCCCATAACGGCCACCATCTCGCCGGGAGCGACGGAAAAGCTCACGTTTCTCAGCACATTGTTCTGACGCTTATTGACGATGTATGTCTTGCACAGATCCTTGACTTCAAGAATGTTATTCACGGTTTTATACCCCTTTCGTTATTCAATGCTGGAGGTCTGGGATGCGGTGATCCTGCGTGTGCTCTGGGCTGTGAAGAACACGGCCAGCAGAGTAGCGGCTATCATGACGGCCGGGTAGATGACATAAGCCTCCAGCGGCACGATGTCGTACTGTATTGAGTCTGCACCCATCATTTTGAATATGGGCGTTATGAGAAGCTGGGTGACCGGTGTGCTCAGCGCCACGCCGATCAGCGTGGTCGCCAGAAGGACGATGCCCATGCGCAGAGTGTGCCAGCGAACAATGCTGCCCTGAGAGAATCCTGTGGCTTTGAGCATGGCGATCTCGCCGGTCTCCTTTGCGATGAAGGAGCGCTCCATGAGCATGGCTATCATCATGCACACGGCAATGAGTATGGGAACGAGCAGGTTGCGTATGGACTCCACTGTCTGGGCAGAGCCCATGAAAAAATCGGCATATTCGCCTCCATCCATCACCTTTGTTTCAGGATATAGCTCTTCTATGACCGCTCTGCGGCTATCGTATTCCTCCTGATCAGGCTGATCCGCGAATCTGATCTGGTAGGCGTTGAAGGACATTGCCTGAGCGTAGTTGAGCTGCTCGTCCTCATGGACACGTATTCCGTTGCCCATGTTCATCATGGACTGGTACATGCCGGTGACCAGAAGCTCTATATCCCCATCCATATCCTTGAGAATAAAGGTGTCGCCGATTGCCACGTCCAGCATTTCTGCCGTATAGGAGGTTACAGCTGCTTCGCCCGGTGTCCGGGGAGCAGAGCCCTCGGAGTAGGTGTATTCATCGGCTGATGTTCCGGTACCCTGCATCACCAGAGCGACAAACCGGTTTTCGCCGTTTTCTGCCGTAATTGACAGTCCCATTTCAGCAAAGCAGTGTGCGTCCATGTTCTTTTCAGCAAGCTTCTCTTCCATCCTGTCAAGATCCGCCTGCATAGTTTCCCTGCCGCCGTCACATAAGTAATCGACATAACCGTTGACGCTGACATACACGTCGCTTTCCGCTGCGCCGAAGAAGAACACCATCTTCTCGCTCCTGAGGGTGTTGATGGTGTTTATTACCGTAATGATCAGCAGCAGGCACAGAGTAAAGGCAATCATGATGGATGCATAACGCTTGAGGTCACACAGCACGTCGTTGAGCGACATGAACGGCACCGGACGCATACGGCTGCCGGAAAGTGAAATGGGGCTGCGTTTTGAAAACCGCTCGCCCACCGAGCCGTCACGCACCGCATCAATGGGCGAAAGCTTATCCACCCGTCTGGTGCAGCGGCGGCAGAAAAGCAGCACTGCAGCGATGACCGCCAGCACGCACAAAGCATTTACGGTATACAGATCATCACCTTTGATGACCATGGTTTTTGACGCGCTGTCCAGCAGCATTTTTCCAAAGGGGATGCCGAGCAGGAAGCCTGCAAGACCGCCAACGACAGACAGAGCAAAATACTTCACCAGATACAGACCTTTTATCCTGCCTCCTGAAATGCCGATGGCTTTCATCACGCCGATCTCCCGGTATTCCTGAGAGAGGGTGAAGCTGATGGTAAAGCGGAGCACTACCATGGCAATGACCACGAGTACAGCACTTATTACGAGGAAAACTCCTGCGATTGCCAGATCCATCAGGTAGGCCGAGGATATCATCGCCTGATCAACAGCCAGAGCGGAAGGCACTCCGGTATCCATCAGTTCCGAAGCAAGAGTCTTGACGTCGTCGGTCAGAAAGGTGCACAGACAGCCGCTGATGCCCAGCTGTTCCACTGCCGGGTCTGCAAACAGCCGGTCAAAGTCGTTCTTTTCCATGACACAGCGGATCATTCCCACGCCGTTGGGTCCCATGAGCGCATCCTTGATAAAGCCCGCTATTTCAAGCTCAAGAACCGTGTCACCCAGAGCAAACTTCAGAATGTCTCCGACTTCGTATTCACTGCTGTCCATCAGCTTGGCCGGAAGCATGATCGTGCCCGGTTCCACATTTGTGATCAGTTCATTGTCCAGCCCGAAATAGCTGATGGACGAGTTCTCAAAGGCACACAGAGAGTACATGGCAGAACCGGACTCCAGCTTGCTGCCGTTCCACTCGATCATGTCCTTGGTGGAGAAAATCATGTTCTCTGTGGTCATCGACCGGTACGCTTTCACTCCATCAAAGGCCTCTTCCACCTGCTCTGCCGGCATCGAACGGGTCATAAAGAAGTAGTCTCCCATGCCGGACGCCTCAAAGAAATCCTCCTTGGCACTGAGCAGGGTGATGATGTTGTTGGCGCTGCTGGACACAAACATGGTCGCCAGCATGATAAACACAAGAAGGATGATGTTCATTGCCTTTTTGCGCTTCAGATCTTTTTTCAGAATGCGAAAATACATGGTGCTTTATTTCCTTTCACAGCGTTCCGGACGGCGCGCTTTCCGTCCTTCCGGCATGAGTATAGCAGGTCAATTATTAAAGAATCCTTAAATCCCGAATTCATTATAAATTAATTTTTCCGCCCGCTCAAGGGGAGCGCCGCTGTATTGACTTTTATCTTCGCAGCGTGTATTATTTTTAAGTATTATATTTACATATTAGACTGGGTTGTTGTGCGCCTCCCGGTCTCCGGAGATATTTTATGAAAAAACACTCCTCGAAGGATTTTATTGTCATGCTGGCAGTCATGGCAATACTGATCCCCTTTCTCATCTACGCCTTCACACTGTCCCGCTCGGTCAACCAGAGCGGTGCCGGAAGCGATAGTGAGGCTGTTTCCTACCCTGTTCGCATCAACGAAATCCTTTCCTCCAACAGTCTTTATCCCGACTCCAACGGGGTATGCTGCGACTGGATCGAGCTTTATAACGATTCCGACTCGGCAGTGGACATTTCCGGCTTTGCCCTTTCGGATAACCTTGTTACAGTGCGGCACACCTTCCCCGCCGGAACGGTTATCGGCCCGCGCAGCTACATGGTGGTATACTGCTCCAATGAGATCGAAAGTGACACCTATGCAAAATTCAACATTTCCAAATCGGGCGAGGAGGATATCCTGCTCATCAGCGCCTCCAACGTCACCATCAACCACATAAAGACCATTCCTGCCACCGCCAACCGCCCCATTGTCATGAACGGTGCAGGCGAGTGGGTGCTTGCCGATTACGCCACTCCCGGTTATTCCAACGACGAGAGCGGACGTGAGGCATACATTGCCTCTCTCGGCCTTGTCAGCGCTGAGCTGCGCATAACCGAGATAATGAGCACCAACATATCTGCCATCGCCGACTGCGACGGCGACTTCTCCGATTATTTTGAGATAACCAACTTCAGTGACCACGAAGTGTCCCTGGGCGGCTATTATGTATCCGACGATCAGAATGATCTGCTGCAGTACCGGCTGCCGGACGTTACTGTCCAGCCGGGCGGCACTGTGACAGTTTTTGCTTCAGGTAAAAACAAGGTAACCGAAACCGGAGAGATTCATGCGGTCTTTTCCCTTGCTTCCGACGGCGAAACGGTCTGCCTCTCCTCGCCCATCGGCACTCTCATCGACAGCGCCGGCTACACAGCCCTGCCCGACAACCACGCAATGATCGTACGGCAGACCGGCGAGAGCGAGATATCCTCTTCCCCGTCTCCCGGCTACCCGAACACCGACGAAGGCTACGAGGCCTTCTGTGCGTCAAGAGTATCTGCCGGAGCCATATCCATCAGCGAGGTCATGACCAGCAACTTCTCATACATGGCTCAGCGTGACGGCGAGTATTACGACTGGGTGGAAATCAAGAACACCTCCGGCTCGGCTGTGAATCTGGCCGATTACTACATGACCGACAGTCTGAGCATAAAGAACAAATTCCGGCTTCCGGCAATTTCTCTTGCTTCCGGTGAATACTGCGTCATCATCTGTTCGGGCAACACCTCCCTGACCTCCGAAAAATACACCCATGCAAATTTCACCCTGTCCGCCGAAGAGGACAGCCTATATATCTACGACCGGAACGCACAGCTGGTGGATTACGCCACACTGGTCAATCTGACCTACGGCGGCAGCTACGGACGAATGGACGGTGCCAGCGGCTATTTCTACTTTGCAAAACCCACACCCGGAGCTGTAAACGGCGAGGGCAAGCGCACAATAACCCCCACACCCTTTACCAAAACATCTGCCGGGGTTTACAACGACGCCGAATCGCTTACCATTGAGCTGGGCGGCGGAGACAACATCCGCTACACTACCGACGGCAGTCTTCCCTCTGCATCCTCAAAGCAATACACCGAACCGATCACCATAACCAAAACAACCGTCATACGGGCAGCCTGCTTTTCCGACAGCGCTCTGACCGGCGAGACCGCCACCTTTTCCTACTTTCTGCGCGAAGGACACACGCTGCCCATTGTCAGCCTCGCTGCCGATCCTGATGACCTCTGGAGCGACGAGCGGGGCATCTATGTTGAGGGCAACCACAGCAACTACGAAAAAGACTGGGAACGACCGGCAAACGTATCTCTTTTTGAAAGCGACGGCAGCTTTTCCATCGACTGCGGTCTGGGTCTGCACGGAGCCGGTACCCGCGTCACCTGCCCGAAAAAGTCCTTCAAGCTGCAGTTTCGCGGCCAGTACGACGGTTCTCTCCGCTATCAGGTTTTTGACGACAGCCCCATCAGTGAGTTTTCCACGCTGATACTTCGCGGCGGTGAGGACTACAGCCGAACCCTTTTTCGCGACGAGCTTTCCCGCACCCTTGCCGACGAGGGCAGCGAGCATCTGCTCACTCTCAACGACAAATACTGTGTGCTTTATATCAACGGAGATTATTTCGGCATCTACGCCATCCGCGAAGATTATTCCCGCGATTACTGCGCGGACCACATGAACGTAAGCCCTGACAGCGTTACCGTTGTGCACGGTCCGGTGTACAAGAAGGTCGCTCCGGAGCTTTACGGACTTATTGATTACGCCCGCGACAAGGACATGCGCATTGAGGACAACTACCGGTACATGGAGTCTAAAATCAACATGGACAGCCTCATCGACTGGTATATCTACGAAGCCTACTGCGGCAACAACGATATCCCCGGCAACGTGCGATATGTCTATTCCACCGAGGAGGGCAAGTGGCGCATGTGCTTTTTCGACATGGACTGGGGCTTTGTGTGGCGCGGTACATGCAAGTGGATATTTGATGAGGAACGCCAGCACAGCGCGCTTTTTCATTCTCTGATAAAAAACGAACAGTTCAAAGACCGGTTTCTTACCCGCGCCGCAGAGCTCTTCAACGGAGCACTCTCAAACGACAGTGTACTGAAAACCATAGATTATTACGAAGAGCTTCTCCGCCCGGAAATGGAACGTGAACGCGCCAGATGGGGACGTTCGGTTGCCGACTGGGAAAAGTCCATAGAGGATGTGCGCGGTTATATCACAAAACAGGACCGTGTCGGACAGCTGCTCAAAAGCATGAAGGAATACATGCCCCTTTCCGACAAGGATATCAGCCGTTATTTCGGGAGGTGAGACTACGGACAGGAAAATATACCGGCACGAATACAAGTACCGCATAAGCAACGCCTCCGCCGAGCTGCTCAAACGGCGGCTGCCTCTGGTAATGCGCAGAGACAAGAACGCCGGTGAAAACGGAGGTTATCTCATCCGCAGTCTCTATTTTGACGACACAGAGCACACAGCCTTTCACGAAAAGATTGCCGGCGTGTGTGAGCGTGCCAAATACCGCCTGAGGTGCTATAACCACGACACCAGCTACATAGTGTTTGAAAAGAAATCACGACGCGGCCTTTACTGCCAGAAGCATTCGGTCAAGGTGGATCTTGATCTTGCCGACGCTCTGATAACCGGTGACCGCCGATATCTCTACAGCGCAGGAAAGCCTCTGCTGACCGAGTTTGCCGCCCTGTGCGCCACCGGTCATTACCGCCCCTGCGTGCTGCTGGACTACGACCGCACCGCCTTTACCTATCCCATCAGCGATGTGCGTGTCACTCTTGACCTGAATCTGCGCAGCACGCCCTTCAAGAATGATTTTTTCAACGACCGCATCGGCATGCTGCCCGTTTATCCCGACGGCGAACAGCTCATGGAGGTCAAATTCAACGAGTTCCTTCCCGACTTTATCGGCGACCTGCTGAGCGACATCCCAAAAACGCTCATCGCCAACTCGAAATACACCCTTTGCATGATGAAAACCATGGAATAAGAGAGGAAAGTCAAATGAATTTTCAAGACATAATCAAAAACCGGTTTCTGGAAGAATTTACCGACATATCCTTCAACGACGTGCTCATTGCCATACTGCTCTCCTGTGTGCTGGGCGTGTTCATCGTCATGGTCTACAAGTTCACCTTTTCCGGTGTTGTATTCAACCGCAGCTTTGCCGTCGGTCTTACGCTGCTGCCCATGATCACCGCGGTTATCGTCCTGTGCATCTCCTCCAACATCGTTCTCTCCCTCGGTATGGTGGGTGCTCTTTCCATCGTGCGTTTCCGTACGGCGGTCAAGGAGGTCATGGATACCATCTTCATGTTCTGGGCAATTGCCGTGGGCATTGTCACCGGCGCGGGATTCATTATGATATCCATCGTTTCCACCGTACTCATCGGTGTGCTGTTCTTCTTCATTCATCACGCCGGCAACTTCCTTGAAAAAACCGGCTTTCTCGGTTCTTCCGGCTACATGGTGGTCATCGTATACGACCGCCGTGTCGCTGCCAAGCTGAATGGCGCTCTTGACTCTCTTCCCAAGTACCGCCTCAAGTCAAAATCCCAGAACGGCGACTTTGAGGAGCTGGTCATCGAGCTCAGGCTTTCCTCCAAGGATATCGAATACCTCAACAAGCTCGGCACCATGCCCGGCATCGAAGAGCTCAATATGGTCAGCTATTCCGGCAATACTCTGCTCTGATCTGATTCACAGCCATTTGAGCACACAAAAACTCCAAGTCGGATCGTAGCCATGTCGTTCTGTGAGCCA
>JAZUOR010000173.1:0-4361 GCA_045604745.1 Acutalibacteraceae bacterium
ACAGTGCTTCGTGTTGCCACGCCGCATCCGTTCCCGGAAAAACTGGCGCTTGATTTTCTTAACAGCGTGGATGAGGTTCTGGTTTTTGAAGAGCTTGATCCTGTCATCGAAAGGGAGCTCGTATTCCTCTGCGGCAAATACAACCTCAATGTAAAGATCCGCGGCAAGCTGACCGGCGACAATGCCGTTGCCGGTGAGAATTCCGTCGAGTCGGCAAAAGCGGTGCTCAGCAGCTGCTTTGGTCTGGGAGATGGAGCGCAGGCTCAGCAGAAGCTGCCGGAGCTTCCGGTGCGGCCTCCCGTGCTGTGTGCCGGCTGCCCGCACAGAGCATCGTTCTATGCTGTCAAAAAGGCTGCCAAGGGCAAAAAGGCTGTGTTCAGCGGAGACATCGGCTGCTATACCCTCGGCAATGCCCAGCCTCTTGACATGGTGGATACCTGCCTGTGCATGGGCGCAGACGTGACCATCGCTCAGGGTCTGCATCGCGTTGAGCCGGATACCGTCAATTTTTCATTCATCGGTGACTCCACTTTTTTTGCGTCTGGTATGACCGGTGTTGTCAACGCCGTATACAACGGAACGGACATAGTGCTCATCGTGCTGGATAACTCGACCACTGCCATGACCGGTCAGCAGCCCCATCCCGGCACCGGCAAAACCATGATGGGCAGTGTCTCCGAAAAGGTCAGCATTGAAAATGTCCTGCGCGGTATGGGTGTCGAGCATGTGGAAACCGTAAATCCCTTTGACCACAAGGCGTCAGTGGCTGCTGTCAGTGCAGCAATGGAAAAGACCGGTGTTCGCGCGGTCATTCTCCGCGCGCCCTGCATCGCCGTCAGCAAGGGCAATCCGCCCTACGTAGTGAACGAAGATAAATGCGTCGGCTGCCGCCTGTGCATAAAGGAGCTTGGCTGCCCTGCTATCGCTGTCAACGACGGCCGGGTCACCATCGAAGCTTCTCTCTGCCGCGGCTGTGACCTGTGTGCGCAGATTTGTCCCACCAAAGCAATCGGGAAAGGAGAATGAACATGAAAACTGATATTTTGCTCTGCGGAGTAGGCGGTCAGGGTACTGTTCTTGCCTCCCGTCTGCTTGCGTTTATATTTATGGAAAAAGGTCTTAATGTCCGCACTGCCGAAACTATCGGTATGGCACAGCGCGGCGGCTGCGTTGTGTCACACATGAGAGCGGGCGAGAGCATCGCTTCACCCATGATACCCAAGGGCGGCGCCGATGTCATCATCGCCTTTGAGCCTGCCGAGGCTGTGCGCTGCATAGATTATCTCAAAAACGGCGGCACGGTCATTGTCAACCGGAAAGCCGTCAAGCCGGTCACCGCTTCTCTGAGCGGCTCGGACTATGACGGCGCAAAGGAACTGGAGTTCCTGAAGGAAAGGGACATCGACCTGCAGGTTATCGACGGTGACGGGCTGTGTGCCCGCTGCGGCAGTTCAAAGGTGCTCAATACTCTGCTGCTGGCGGCTGCCGTCAGAAGCGGTTCGCTTGGAATTACCATGGATGAATTCAAGGACGCTATAAAGAAAATGCTGCCGGAAAGGTTTGTTGACCTCAATCTCCGCGCAGCCGAAACAGTATAAAAGGAGTACCCGCTATGAAAATGACCGATACGCAGCTGAGCATAATCAAAGAACAGCTCAAACATCTGACCAGCATCGACTGCTTCTACAAAAAGAAGCTGGAGGGCTGTGATATCAACATAAACTCTCAGGAAGACTTTGAACAGCTGCCCTTTACATGGAAGGGCGATCTGCGCGAGGCTTATCCTCTGGGACTTGCCGCTGTGGACGAAAAGGAAATAGTGCGAATCCATTCCTCTTCCGGTACCACCGGCATTCCCGTTATCATACCCTATACCGCACAGGATGTCAGCGACTGGGCTGAAATGTTTGCCCGCTGCTATGCCACTGCCGGCATAACCAACGAGGATCGCATCCATATCACTCCGGGCTACGGTCTCTGGACCGCAGGCATCGGTTTCCAGGCGGGTGCGGAAAAGCTGGGAGCCATGGCTGTGCCCATGGGACCGGGCAATACCGAAAAGCAGCTCAAGATGATGATGGATCTTAAGTCCACCGTCCTGTGCGCCACATCCTCCTACGCTCTGCTCCTTGCCGAGGAGATTGCCAAGCGCGGCATCGGCGACAAGATATATCTGAAAAAGGGTGTCATCGGCTCCGAACGCTGGGGCGAGAAGATGAGAAAGCGTATTGCCGACGAGCTGGGCGTTCAGCTTTTTGATATCTACGGCCTTACCGAGGTGTACGGACCGGGTATCGGCATTTCCTGCGAGCACGAGTGCGGCATGCACGTCTGGGATGACTTCCTCTACTTTGAGATCGTAGATCCCAAGACCGGAAAGAATCTGCCCGACGGCGAGATCGGCGAGCTGGTCATTACCACCCTGCGCAAGCAGGGCGCACCGCTTATCCGCTACCGCACCCACGACCTTACGCGCATCATCCCCGGCGAGTGCCCCTGCGGCAGCAAATATCCCCGCATCGACACCATCCTTGGACGTACCGACGACATGGTCAAGGTCAAGGGAGTCAACATCTTCCCCAGTCAGATCGAAGAGCTGCTGGCGGGCATTGACGGCGCATCGAGTGAGTATCAGTTTATGCTCGACCACGTCAACGGCAAGGACATCTGCACTCTCTTTGTTGAGGCAGCCGAGGGTGCCAACAAGTACATGCTCCAGAGTGAAATTCAGGAGCGATTTAAGTATAAGATCGGAATTCTGGTGGATGTCAAGCCGGTGGAGATCGGAGAGCTTCCCAGAAGTGAAAAGAAATCCACCCGTGTTTTTGACAACAGATATTGATCTCATAATAGCTTTTGTACGGATAAGGCATGCCTTATGGGTGGTGCCTTATCCGTATTTGCACTAAAGAAACCACTTGAAAAAATCTAACTGACACTTTGAGACGCTGCTTGCCTTGCGTTGTTCACAGGAGGTTCTGACTGTGCTTTTTTCCAGCAATGTCTTTCTGTATTTTTATATTCCTGCGGTGCTTCTGCTGTATTACATCACGCCGAAAAAATGGCGTAATCTGACACTTTTTGCTGTCAGTCTGGTGTTCTACGGCTGGGGCGAGCCGGTTTATGTGTTCCTGATGACTGCCGTAATTGCGCTGAACTATCTCAGCGGATGGCTCATCGAATATCTTAAGAAAAAGGGCGGCGGGGCAAAATGGGCACTGGCTGCCGGCGTTGCGGCAAATCTGCTCATACTTGGGTATTACAAGTATGCCTCGTTTGTTGTCGAAAGCCTTCAGAGGGTCATTCCAGCGCTGGCTGATGTCAGCGTTCCTGAAATAACATTGCCCATAGGTATATCGTTCTATGTTTTCCAGTCCATGAGCTACATCATAGATGTCTACCGCGACGATGCTCCGGTGCAGAAAAATCCGGTGGCATTCGGCACCTATGTGACGCTCTTTCCCCAGCTCATAGCCGGCCCCATAGTGCGCTACAGCGACGTGGCTCAGCAGCTTTCCGACCGGCGGGAGAGCGTTGCCGGCTTTGCCTCCGGAGTTCGCCTGTTCATTATCGGTCTTTCAAAAAAGGTGCTGCTGGCAAACCAGATGGGGGCAATGTGGCTGGCGCTTCAGGAGCAGCCTGGCACAGCCAGCGCATGGTTCGGCATAGCGGCATATACCCTCCAGATATACTTCGACTTTTCCGGCTATTCAGATATGGCACGCGGTCTTGGACGTATGCTGGGATTTGAATTCCTTGTCAATTTCAATTATCCTTACATTTCCGGAAGCGTCACAGAATTCTGGCGCAGATGGCATATTTCCCTTTCCACATGGTTCCGCGAATATGTCTACATCCCTCTGGGAGGCAACAGGCGCGGCCTTGCCCGACAGATATTCAATCTGCTGGTTGTCTGGATGCTGACCGGTCTCTGGCACGGAGCAAGCTGGAATTTCGTGCTGTGGGGACTTTATTATGGCCTGATCCTGATACTTGAAAAAGTGCTGCTGCTCAAACTCATGGACAAAGCCCCTGCGGTACTTAAGCATGTATACACCATGTTTATCGTCATGCTGGGCTGGGTGCTGTTTTTCTTTGAGGACACAGCCAGACTGGGCGGCTTTGTCAGACAGCTCTTTGTTCCCGCTGCAGCAGATACTGCGGCAATGAACGTGATTCTTGCCTATGCACCGCTCTTTGCCGTAGCGGTTGTGGCTGCCACTCCTGTTGGGGCAAAGCTCGGCAGAAGCATCAGCAGAAAAAAAGGCGGCGGGTATGCTGTTATGGCAGTTCTTGCAGTGCTTATGCTGCTGTGTGCTGCCTCGCTCGCCGGTCAGAGCTACAATCCCTTTATCTATTTC
>JAZUOR010000174.1:0-6706 GCA_045604745.1 Acutalibacteraceae bacterium
GTCTGCAGGGTGTTGTGGTCGATGTATGCTACCGAGCGTTCGGTGCGTACACGGGGCACGCCCATGGCTTCATATTCCAGATATGCCATGGTGCCGGTGGCGTCCTGAGTGAGAGTCTGGTCTATGCGCAGACCGATCTCGGAACCGGGAGTCATATCGCCCTCAAGCAGATGAGCAGCGATTATTTTCTGTGCAATTGTCTTGCCCATTATGAATCACATCCTAATATAAAATACGGTTATGCTCATTATCCTATTATCTGAAGCGTTTGTCAATGATTTAACGGTCATTTACAAGAAAAAATCATACCGTTGTCTCCAATATATTGTGTTATTCGAGTTGAAGAATCGGAAAAGCTATGATATAATGTATATAATTGCCTCACTATGCGAATAATTACCGCAGGAGGCGATATATAATGGGTGAAAAAAAGGAAAGAGCCGAAACCGGTGTGCCGGAAAACGATGAGCGTACCGAATTTCTCAGCGAGGAGCGTCTTGAACTCATGCGCTCCACCGGCTCGGTCACTTCGGTGGGCGGAAAATACTGCATCCACTGCATGTCCATCATCGGTCAGGTCGAAGGTCATCAGGTGCTGCCGCCGCAGAACAAGTCCACCAAGTATGAACACCTTATGCCGCAGCTGGTGGCGGTGGAGCAGTCGGATGAAATTGAAGGACTCATCATTCTGCTCAATACCGTGGGCGGAGATGTGGAAGCGGGGCTTGCCCTTGCCGAGCTTATCGCCGGCATGAAAAAGCCCACGGTCTCGCTGGTGCTTGGCGGAGGACATTCCATCGGAGTGCCGCTTGCGGTGTCGGCAAGGCGGTCGTTTATCGTTCCGTCTGCCACCATGACCATCCATCCGGTGCGGACCAGCGGACTTGTGCTGGGCGTACCCCAGACCCTTGACTACTTCGAGCGTATGCAGAACCGCATAACCGGCTTTGTGTCAGCCAACTCACGCATGCAGCCGGAACGCTTTCTTGAATTGAGCCGCAATACCGGTGAGCTTGTGACCGATATCGGTACGGTGCTGGACGGTCAGCAGGCGGTGGATGAAGGACTGATAGATAATCTCGGTTCGCTGTCCGATGCAATTGAATGCCTTTATGAGCTCATAAAGGCGGGCAAGAAAAGCTCTGCACGCAGCCGGAAAAAGAACCCTCCGGCAAAGGAAGCCGGAAAGCAGGAAAAGACAACAACGTAAATACTCGGAGCTCAGCTCCGATACATAAGAGGTAACCGTATGAACATTTTTGAAGCCATCCTGCAGGGCATCGTGCAGGGACTGACCGAATTTCTGCCCGTATCCAGCAGCGGACACGTTTCGCTGGTGCAGCACTTTCTGGGTGTGAATCTGGAGGGAGCACAGACCTTTACACTGTTCCTCCACTTCGGCACTCTGATAGCGGTATTCATCGTATACCGCCAGCTTATCTGGGATCTCATCTGCGAGGGCTGCCGTGCCGTCGCAGATCTGTGGCTCGACCTGATGGATCTCATCAAAAAGGGCAAGGGCAAATTCCAGCCCCGCTTTACACTTGACATCAGCAAGATCAACGATAACCGCAGAATGGTCTTTGCGGTAATACTTGCCTCGGCATGTGCCATTCTGCTGTTCCTGCCCCTTTTCGGCATGTTCGGCCTTGTGGACAATGCAGGCGAAGAGGTCAAGACCCTTGCCGACATTTCCGGCTATACCTCCGAGGATCCCGATATCATTGTTGAAGGCATCTGCCTGCTCGGCACGGGTGTTCTCCTGCTGCTTGCCACCTCCATCGCCACCCGCCGCAAGGACTCTGCTGTGAAGGCAAGAGAATTTGTCGACTACAAGTCTGCTGCCATCATGGGCGTCGGTCAGTGCTTTGCCGCCATGCCCGGTCTTAGCCGTTCCGGAACCACCACCACTCTCGGTATGATCTCCGGAACCGAAAAGAACGCCGCTCTCCAGTTTTCCTTTATCATGAGCATTCCCGCCGTTCTTGCCGCCAACGTTCTTGAGGTGGTCAAGATGGACGAAGCAGGCTGGGCTCAGTTTGAGTTTGCTCCCACCCTTATCGGCGTTATCGTGGCTGCCGTTGTTGGTGTTCTTGCCATCGCCGGCCTCAAGTGGATCGTGTCCAATGACAAGCTGCACTATTTCGGCTACTACTGCCTTGCAGTTGGTGCTCTGGTTGTCATCATCGGCATTGCCGAGCACGCCACCGGCGTTTACGGAGCAGATTTCTTCCGCGTACTGTTCGGCGGAGAGGTTCCGGCGGCAGCTTAATTACTGAGTTTTCCGCCTATCAATCGGAGATACGTTTTCAGAACGTGTTTTACCGGAGGTAAAAATGGCACAATCAACAAGAGACAGAAACAATACAGGCAGACGACCGGGCCGAGCGGATTCCCGCCCGGCCTCGTCCCGTTCACACAAGACAAAGGCCGCCCTTGAACGGGAACGGCAGGAAAGAGAGCGCCGGCTGCAGGAATTCCGCAGAAGATGCAGGATAACCTCGGTGGTGCTTTTTGCCGCGTGTATTCTCTTCCTGCTGCTCATATTATTCAGGAAGATATCGCCCGCAGCTCATGAGGTCATTTTCGGCATGCTGGGCTGGTCATCCTATGTATGGGTGGCGGTGGGCTTTGCAGTGTCGGTGGTTCTGGCACTGGATCGTCCGGAAAACAACATAAAGAGCAAAGTGGTGCTTTTTCTGCTGGCGGGAGCTATGGTGAGCACCTTTATCCACCTTGTTTCACCGGTGTCAAAAGAGGTGGACGGGTATAACGTTGCCAATACCATGCAGACAATGTTCTATGAGGGACAGCACGGTAACGGTGCAGGTGCCATGGGCGGAGTCTTCGGCGCGATATTTGCGTCCATATTCGGACGCGGCCTGTCGATACTTCTGCTGGCGCTGGCCACCTTTGTGTTCGTTATGATCGTGTCGGGCAGCGACATCATCAAGCTGTACAACGGCGTGGCAAAGCCGGTGCAGAAAGCGTCGGTGCGTGCCGCCGAATCCATGGAGCGTGCTGCCGAGCAGTACCGTATCACAATGGAAGAGCGCCGCGAGGAGCGCAGGCTGAGAGCGGCTTTTGTGGATGTTCCCATCGACGATGAGGAAGTATATGAGGAGGAGCCTGAGGAGGTTGCTTCAGAACCTAAAAAGCGCTCCCGCCGCAAAAAGAATGATCAGTCCGGTGACGCTCTGCCCGTTGTCGAAGACACCGAAGAAACCTTTGACCGCGATACAGAGGATATGACTCCTCTGGAAGAGATCCGCCTCGCCACCGAAAAGGGCAGCAAGGGTTCAACCAAAAAGAAAGCGGCTCCGGCAAAGAAAGAACCGGAACCGGAAAACGAGATCGACGAGGATGAGTTTGAGCGGCTGCTCATGCGCTTCTCCGGTGCACAGGACAACAAAAAGCAGCGTCAGGAAGAACTCGCCAAGGAAGTCATCGCCTTCGCTCAGGAGATAAAGCAGCAGGAGAAGAAGACCGATAACTACGTTTTTCCGGAGACTGATCTGCTTATCGCCGCCGAAAACGACAACGAGGGCGACATCCGCGACGAGCTGCGCCGCAACGGTGAGCAGCTGGTAGAAACCCTGCGGGAATACGGCGTGGAAGCGTCTGTTGTGGGCATCAGCCGCGGTCCTGCGGTCACCCGTTATGAGCTCAAGCCGGCTCCCGGTGTAAAAATTAACCGCATAACAAATCTTAACAAAGACATTGCTCTGCGCCTTGCGGCCAAGGGTGTGCGAATCGAAGCACCTATTCCGGGCAAGGCTGCAGTGGGTGTTGAGATACCCAACCAGAATCTCAGCATAGTCCGTATCCGCAGTCTTATCGAAAGCCCGCAGTTCCGCGATGCCGCAAGTCCGGTCACCGTTGCCGTGGGCAAGGATATCGACGGCAGCATTGTGCTTGCCGACCTTGCCAAGATGCCGCATCTGCTCATCGCCGGTGCCACCGGTATGGGTAAGTCGGTGTGCATCAACTCCATGCTCATGAGCCTTATCTACAAGTCCTCTCCTGAGGATGTACGTCTGATAATGGTTGACCCCAAGTCGGTCGAGCTGGATGTATATAACGGACTGCCTCATCTGCTGGTTCCCGTCGTGTGCGATCCCAAGAAGGCTGCCGGTGCGCTCCAATGGGCAGTCACTGAAATGGAAAAGCGCTATTCTCTGCTCCGTGAGCAGGGCGTGCGCAACATTGACGGCTACAACAAAATTGCCGAGCGCAGTGACGAGATACAGAAGATGCCGCGCATCGTCATAATCATCGACGAAATGGCCGACCTGATGATGACTGCTCCCAAGGAAGTGGAAAACACCATCAGCCGCCTTGCCGCCATGGCCCGCGCCGCCGGCATGCACATGGTGCTTGCCACCCAGCGTCCCTCTGTGGATATCATTACCGGCACCATAAAGGCAAACGTGCCCAGCCGCATAGCATTCGCTGTGTCCTCCGGAGTGGATTCCAAGATAATCCTTGATGAGGGCGGCGCCGAAGAGCTTATCGGCAAGGGCGACATGCTCATGCATCCTGTGGGCATGGCAAAACCCAAGCGTGTCCAGGGCTGCTTCGTTGACGACAGCGAGGTGGAAAAGGTAGTAACTTTCATCAAGGGTCACTGTTCTGCCGACTACGACGAGAGCATTGCCCGTGAGATTGAACGCAACGCCGCAGGAGGCGAAGAACACGCCAGGAGCGACGGAGAAGACGAATACGGCGGAAACGACGAGTTTTTCGTCAAGGCCATCGACGTGGTCACCGAGGCAGGACAGGCTTCGGTGTCCCTGCTCCAGCGCCGTCTGGGTGTGGGCTACGCACGTGCCGGACGACTGGTGGATCAGCTGGAGGCCAACGGCATCGTAGGTCCTCATGAAGGCTCCAAACCCCGTCGTGTGCTCATGTCCCGCGCTCAGTATTTTGAAATGATCGCCATGCGGGAAAATCCGGTACAGACCGGTTTTGAGCTTCCGGTGGAGGATGATGCTCCCGTGCAGCCTGAGCGCTACATACCTGCAGAGCAGCACGGCTCTCTTAATACCGATGATCTGCCCGTGGTGGACAATCAGCCGGAGGAAGAGCCGGAGCCATACACAGCCGAGCCCATCGCGCCGCCGGAGAATTCTCTCAGCGGAGTGCTGGATTCGCTGCCTACAATTTCAATGGAGGAGGAAGACGGAGAGGACGATGACGACGCTCCGTTCTGATTGATATGTTTCTTCCCGTCAATCGCAGGGAAATGGAGGAGAGAGGGTGGCAGCAGCCGGATTTCGTGCTGGTCACCGGCGATGCATATGTTGATCATCCCAGCTTCGGCATCGCAATCATCGCCCGTATCCTCGAAGCGGCAGGCTACAGCTGCTGCATCCTTGCTCAGCCTGCATGGAAGGACGAAAGCGACTTCAAACGCTTTGGTCAGCCACGCCTTGGCTTTATGATCACCGGCGGCAACATCGACTCAATGGTCGCGCACTATACTGCCGCCCGCCGCAAGCGCAGCGACGATTATTATTCTCCCGGAGGAAAAGGCGGCTACCGCCCCGACCGGGCAACAATCGTCTACAGCCGCCTTGCACGCAGGGCATATCCCGACAGCCCCATAATCATCGGCGGCCTGGAAGCATCCCTGCGCCGCTTTGCTCACTACGATTACTGGTCGGATAACGTGCGTCCGTCTATCCTTATCGAATCGGGAGCGGATATTCTCTCCTACGGCATGGGCGAATACCAGACCATCGAGCTGGCTGACCGTCTTAATGCCGGCGAGCCGGTCGGAAGCATTCTTGATGTGCGCGGCACCTGCGTTACTGTTCCGGTAAGCGAATACAGGCCCGGCCCTGTTGCCGAGTGTGCATCCTATGAGCGTGTTTGCGAATCAAAGAAAGAATATGCGATTGCCTGCCGGATCCAGAACGACGAACACGATGCCATCCGCGGCAAAACCATCATCCAGCGCCACGGAGACCGCATGCTCATCTGCAACCCGCCCATGCCGCCGGTTACCACGGAGGAGTTTGACCGGGTGTATGAGCTGCCATATGAACGCCGTCCCCATCCCATGTACGATGAAATGGGCGGCGTGCCATCCATCGAAGAAGTGGAGTTTTCGGTCATACACAACCGCGGATGCTTTGGTGCATGTGCCTTTTGTTCCCTTGCGTTCCATCAGGGGCGCATGATATCCACACGCAGCAAGGAATCGGTTATCCGTGAAGTGGAAGCTTTCACAAAAAATCCGCGCTTCAAGGGCAATGTTCACGACGTGGGAGGCCCGACGGCAAACTTCCGCATGCATTCCTGCAAAAAGCAGGACGAAGCGGGAATGTGCAAGGGCAAGCGCTGTCTTGCACCAACTCCATGTCCCGCTCTGCAGGTTGACCACAGTGAATATCTTGAACTGCTTCGTGAGCTCAGAGCCATCAAGGGCGTCAAGCGGGTGTTTATCCGATCCGGCATACGCTTTGATTACCTGATGCTGGATGAGGATGATACATTCATGCGTGAACTGATAAAGTATCATGTCAGCGGACAGCTAAAGGTAGCTCCGGAGCACTGCTCCAATAATGTTCTTGATGCCATGGGCAAGCCTCATATTGAGGCATATCGCGAATTTTCAAAGAAATTCTTCAGAATAACCGCCGAGGAGGGCAAGGAGCAGTATCTGGTGCCTTACCTCATGAGCTCCCATCCGGGAAGCACG
>JAZUOR010000175.1:0-8900 GCA_045604745.1 Acutalibacteraceae bacterium
AGACGCACCATCTCCAGCGGAAACGCAAGATTTCCGGCACTATCCTGCTTCAGCGGAGTGTCAAACGAGCCGTCAGAGAAAAGCTCCTCAAAGGACATGCGGCTGTCAGCTTTGATAGCTTTCCGCATCAGACTTTCGCGCATGGACATCTTTTGCGCAGGATATCCCAGAGGGCTTGCGCAGGGCATCATTTCGTCAGAGCTCAGAGCCATTGCACGCTCAAAAGCACTCCGATCCATCGTCCCGCCCAACCAGACCGTGCCGATGCCAAGCGACTGCGCAAACAGCACAAGCTTCTCAAAGGAGTATCCAAATGCCTCCTCGGCAAACGGAACCCTGCCGATCTTACCGCCCACGTAAAGATCGGTGCCGACAACCACGGGACAGGTCAGCCTGTGCTCCTTTGCATCCATCAGCACGAACGTCACGGGGATCTTCCATGGGTTATCAATCTCTGCCATGAAAGCATGCAGCTGTTCCAGATGATCTGCGGTCAGTTCACGCTCGTCATAGGTACGCACGCTTCGCCGCTCACGTACAAGCTTTTCTATATTCTTCATCGTTATCTCCTTATAAAAACATCGTTTACAATATCAATTCTATCCAAAATAATACCGCTGTCAATCGGGTATGATATTCCTGTTCCGAGAAAAATACCGCATAGGAGGCTAATATGTCAAACTTACTGGAACGAGAGAAATCTCCCTATCTTCTTCAGCACAGGGATAACCCTGTCAACTGGCATCCGTGGAGTTCCGAAGCTTTTGAACGAGCCAAAAGCGAGGACAAACCCATCTTTCTGAGCATTGGCTATTCCACCTGCCACTGGTGTCATGTGATGGCACATGAATCCTTTGAGGACGAAGAGGTGGCAAGGATTCTCAATCGCGACTTTGTCTGCATCAAGGTGGACAGAGAGGAGCGCCCAGACATCGACGCGGTGTATATGACCGCCTGTCAGATTATGACCGGATCGGGCGGCTGGCCGCTGACGGTGTTTCTCACGCCGGAGCAAAAGCCGTTTTTTGCGGGAACCTACTTCCCGAAGCAGTCCATGTACGGTCAGTACGGCCTTGTGGAACTGCTGGAGCAGGTGGCTTATATGTGGCAGAACGACAGGAGAAAACTGCTTGCGGCAGGCAGCGAGATAACCTCCGCAGTCAATCAGCGCAGACGACCGGGATTGCAGGAGCCCGACCGACCTCTGCTGCGCCGTGCCTACGGTCAGTTCCGCAGGCAGTTTGACGACCAATGGGGTGGCTTTGGTTCTGCGCCCAAGTTTCCAACACCACACAATCTGCTGTTTCTCATGCGCTATTCTGCCTGTGAGAACCAACCGGACGCGCTTATGATGGCAGAAACAACACTTGAAGCCATGGCTCGCGGCGGCATACAGGATCACATCGGCGGCGGTTTTTCACGATACTCCACTGACAGACAATGGCTGGTGCCCCATTTTGAGAAGATGCTGTACGATAACGCCCTGCTGACGCTTGCCTATGTCAAAGCATATCAGATGACGGGCAAATCGCTGTATGCCCGGACTGCACGTGCCGCTGCCGACTATATCCTGCGGGAGCTTTCCAATGATGAGGGCGGCTTCTTCTGTGGTCAGGACGCCGACAGCGAGGGCGTGGAGGGCAAATACTATGTGTTCACGTCGAGCGAGATAATCAATGTTCTGGGGAAGAAAGACGGTGAAGAATTCTGCCGCCTGTACGGTATAACAGAATCGGGTAACTTTGAGGGCAGCAGCATTCCCAACAGAATAGGGCAGAGCGAGGACGGCTGGAGCATCGACGACCCGCGCCTGCGCAAGCTCTACTATTATCGCATAAAGCGCACTGTCCTCCACAAGGATGACAAGATCCTGCTTGCGTGGAACGCATGGACGATCATTGCCCTCGTTCAGGCCGGGCAGATTCTGGGGCAGGGACGATACCTCAATCTTGCCATTCGCGCGCAGGAGTTCATAGAACGGGAGATGACCGACAAAAACGACCGCCTGTATCTGCGCTGGCGTGACGGAGAGGCCGCCCACGCAGGTCAGCTTGAGGATTACGCCGTGTACACCCTTGCTCTGCTGGAACTGTACCGCATGCGCTTTGATGTGAAATATCTGGCCCTTGCCATAAAGCGTGCGCGGCAGATGGTCGAGCTTTTCGAGGATAAGGAAACAGGCGGCTTTTTCATCAACGCATCAGACAGTGAACAGCTAATCGCCCGCCCAAAGGAAACCTATGACGGAGCAATTCCGTCCGGAAACTCTGCCGCTGCTGCCGCATTGCAGGCTCTTGCCGTGCTTACCGGCGAGAGCGAGTGGATGACCTGTGCCAGTCGCCAGATGCGCTTTCTTGCAGGCGACGTGTGGGAGTATCCCTCAAGCAGTACCCTCGGTATGCTTGCCCTGATGAACGCGCTTTATCCTCATCGCACGCTTATCTGCACTTCGTCAAACGGCATCCCGGATCAGCTTGCTGATTACCTGCGCAAAAAACTGCCGGACGATATTCAGGTCATTCTCAAAACGTCAGACAACGCAGAAAAACTGGCTGCCTGTGCGCCGTTCACCGCCGACTACCCTGTGCCGGAAAGCGGAGCGGTGTACTACCTTTGCGAAAACGGCGCGTGCAAAACACCCGTTACCGATTTTGAGAAACTGGACCTTGGATAAACAAAAGCACCTGCGGTCAGTTCTGATAACTGCAGGTGCTTGCGGTTGATAAACCTATTGAGCGTCTTTGAAAAATATGTTTTTGAGAAAGTCCACACGCCGGTCTGCGCACTCCCTGACGATCGGGCTGTAAAGCACAATGTCAAATCCATGCATCGTTCCTTTTGTGTTGTTCAGAACCGCAGACACACCGGACTGAATCAGACGCTCCGCGTAGAGAACTCCGTCGTCATGCAGACAGTCAAATTCTGCCGTTTCAACGTACGCAGGCGGCATTCCGTCAAGTGATCCGGCTCGCATCGGATAGAGATACGGACTTTGCAGGTCTGCTGATTCAGGCACATAGAGCTTTGCGTACTTGTCAGCGTCACGGCTGTTGCACATGGGCGTGTCGGTATACTTCTTCATGGACTCGGTCTGAAAATCAGGGCCGGTTGACGGGTAAAGCAGCATCTGACCGCAGGGGATGATTCTGCCATCATCACGCGCCCTGATACATACGCCAGCGGCGAGGTTACCTCCTGCGCTGTCTCCGGCAACTGCGATTCTGGATAGATCAATGCCAAGATAACCGTAATTTTGCAGCACATAGAGATACGCGGCATAGCAGTCGTTGGGTGCGGCGGGAAACTGATGCTTCGGTGCAAGCCGGTAGTTTACGAACAGAACCCTGCACATGGCTCTGCGGGCATACTCTCTGGCAAGCTTGTAATGATATGGAGCGGCAGGAAGCACAAAACCGCCGCCGTGATAGTATATCAGACATGGCGTGGTATCTTCGCTGCCGACCGGAGAGTACATCAGTGCCTTTATGTCGGTTCCGTCACTTGATGGAATAGATATTCTCTCGACGCGCAGATCTCTGGTTGAGCGTTCCTGCTTGTAGAGAAGTCCCATAAGCGACTGCATCATCGGAATGGTGGTCTTGGACAACGGAGGGTTCAGCTTTGTCCATTTCCTGAAATCCGGGTGGATGGGGTATTCTGTTCGCTTCATTGTGAACCCTCCTGTACGGATAAGCTTTATGCTGCGATTATATCGCATAATCCGGACTGTGGCAAGTATGTAAGAATTATACCGTCGATTTGATGTGCGGCAGCAGCCGGATTGCAGCTTACATTAACCGCGGCGCTATACATACGAACGCGATATGTTAAGCTTTGCGGCAATCTCCTTCTGAGTCAGAGGTTCCGAGCCGTCAAGTCCATAGCGCATGCGTATTATATCTGCCTCACGACCGTCTTCAAGTTTATCCACAAAGCCGCGCAGCTGCTGGCATTTTATCCGTGTGTCAAGGTCGTCTGCAATGGTGTCCTCGCAGGAGATGATGTCCAGCAGGGTCAGTTCGTTGCCGTTTTTGTCGGTTTCGATGGGTTCGGAAATGGAAATATTGAGTGCCGTTTTGCGGGTTCCGCGCAGATACATCAGGCACTCGTTTTCTATGCATCTTGCGGCAAAGCTGGAAAACTTTCTGCATTTTTCGGGACTGTAGCTGTCAACCGCCTTAATGAGTCCGATGGTTCCCGCCGAAAGTAAATCCTCTGAGTCGCTCTGGCTCAGCGAGTACTTCCTTGTGATGTGGGAGACAAGCCGCAGATTGTGTTCTATCAGCCTGGTCCGTGCAAGTGAATCGCCCTGTGCCAGTCTGCGCAGATATAAGGCCTCCTCGTCGGCTGTGAGCTTTCGGGGAAATGAACCTGCTGCAGAAACGCCAAGGATTATGTAGTAAAGCTCGCGAAAGGTGCCGGTCAGAATAGTGAAGATGTCCACAGTACCACTCCGTTGCTCAGAATAGAAAGCCATACCAGATAATATGCCGCAAAAGTTGTGAATGTGACAAAAAGCCGCACAGACTTTTTTGTCTGCGCGGCTTTTTGAAAAGTTCAGATGGCGCTGCCGAGCTGTTCGACATCGCATTGTCCAAAGGAATTGTCGCCAAAGGCTACGATCTCACCGGTTTCCAGCACAAAGACATAGTGAGAGGTACCTGCAGCGCAAAGCACGGCATTCTCCACTCCGGAAAAGTCAATGCTGTCCGTGCTGCGGAAAAAATGGGAATGCACTCTTCCACGGGTGTCCGTGGCGATAACAGCGCAAGGACCGGCATCAAAGAAGGCGATATTTTTCCAGTTCCCGCCGGTATCGAAGGAAGAAATAAGCGTTCCGTCCAGTTCCAGCGTGAGCAGATATCCTGTTCCCGGAGCCAGTGACAGCACTCTGCTGCCGTTTGATACTGCACAGGACGGATGGGACGGGACATAAGCGTGTCCGGAAGCAGCCACAGCGGAGTACGGTCCGGCGTAGATATCCGTAATGCCGGTCAGACGGGTTATGACATCGTACTGATGACTGCCGCACATTGTAATCTGTCCGGAATCTGAAAGAGCATAGGTGTCGGTATAGCCCGCAGCTATTTTTGTGATACCCGTCAGCTGGTCAACGCTGCATTGTCCGTAGGTGTTGTCGCCCACAGCCACCACTGTGCCGTCTGCACGCAGTCCGACGGTGTGGTTGGCCCCTGCGCTTATCTGTACGATGTTTTTCCAGCTGCCGACATCACACTGTCCGTAGGTGTTGTCACCACAGGCAGCAACCGTACCGTCGGTTCGGAGCAGTACAGTGTGATTGGCACCTGCATCAATACAGGCATATCCAAGAAGTGCTCTGCGCTCTGCCACATCAATGGAACGGGAAAGCTCTTCCGGAGTAAGGCCCTTGGCATCCACCATGCTTTGTGCTGCAGAGCGGTCGCCGGTCAGCGCAAGCGCCGACTCAAATGCCCGTTCACGGCTGTCAAGATAATCTTCGATGGAAAGGTAAAGTGAAACGGCATTGGAATAATCTTCCGATACAAACGCACTGTCGGCCATCTGGTAAACAGTCTGGCTGCGGCGCTCTGCGCTGTCGGCATAGTCGCCCAGGGCAGCGAATCCGGACAGTGCTTCTTCGTATCGCCCAAGACTGAGTTGTTCGTCGGCAAGTGCGTAACAGGATTTCAGGTGTTTTTGCTCGCTGTCACTGTAATTGCCAAGGCTGGCGAACAGTTCGGCTGCCTCGGCGTATTTGCCGCCGGTATACATGTGTTCTGCAATCCCGTAGTGGCTTTCAAGCTGGGTTTCGGTGTCTTCAATGGCCTGTGCGGTTTCAAGTGCCACAGAATAATTTCCGCGTGCTGCCTGCCGGATGGAGGCAGCTGCCCGTATACCATCAATGTTGGCAGCAATCAGAACTGCTATGGAGGCAAGAAATGCAGCGATGATGAGGGACAGGCTTACAACCTGCCTCACAAAGCGTTCCTGCGGTGTTCTGCTTTTCTCAGTCATACAGCGCAGCCTCCAGTCCGGAAAGAGATGTTTCAGAGGTGATGCCGTTCGCGAAGGACACTATGATATAAACATCATCAATGGCATACTTTTTCATAAGCTCTGAAATACTGCCTCCGTTGATATCAGGATAGTAATAGCGGGCATCGACCTTATGGACACTGTCGTAGTAAGGCAGCAGATAAGGCGTGAGTGCGTTGCTGAAGGAGTCACCTATCACAAGGGCGTTTCTGCCGGTATAAAAGCCGGAGGAGTACCTTGTCCACACTTTGGAGTCGCCAAAGAGGTAGGCGATGTAGGAGGTGGAGTCATATCCTATCAGATCTGCTTCAACACCCTGAGCGCCTCCGGACATTTTATGACCGGTGACGTTCAGCAGCGGGTGCATCAGCTCAAGACGATCCTTTGTGCCGATGTTGCTGTTGTAGAAGGTGTTGACCGTGTAGCTGTATTCGTCATACGGCACTGTGGGGACTCCCTGAATGCGCATGCATTCGTTGACGACGGAAATGGCTCCGCGCGGTGTCCAGTGGTGGTCGGAAGTGAAATAAACATCCTTCAGCGAGAGTATATCGTCCTCAAGCAAAGCAGCTGCATTGACGGCATGAACTCCATCAGATGTGAGACGGTTGATTGCATCCGAAAAGTTTTCAGACCATCCGCTGTAGACGGGAGATCCGCTCAGCTGGCGAGCGGCTGAGGAAAGAGGCACAGAGCTGTAAAACACCATGCCGTCATCGGGCAGACAGCGTTTGTATTCGTTCAAGGTATCAGATATTGTCTGAATCTGTTCCTCGGTAACGGTAAGGGCGGGATAATAAGCACCGTCGTGCTGGCTGTACCACATGCCGTAGCCGGAAATACCGGTTACATCACTGTCCGGGGAGACGGTGTCAGCAGGAACGCTTTCCTGCGGCTCGGACAACGGAGCGTCAGGGTCGTCCGAAACCGTGGGCTGTGCTGCGGACTGCGTTTCCTCCGTGATGCCCTGCAGTTCGTCGGACATGGCAAGTTCTTCGAGCATAATGGTTTCTTCGTCGGTGTTGACAGAGAAAACACTCAGCATACGTTCGCTTATGCCGATTATGTTGTCGCGTTCCGGAAAGCCGTCAGACATATAGCTTTCGATTCCCAGAAAGAAATCTCCGGAAAAAATACTCTGCACGGATAATTCCGGGAATCCGCTGAGAGTGCGGTTTTCTGCTTCGGATATGCGCTCTTCTTTTTCGGCAAAGGCCATAAGCAGGGTACCGCACACAAGCAGAATGAACAGCCAGCAGTAAACAATTACAAATGAAAATTTGTTTTTCATATTCAGATACTCCTTATCCTCAGAACCGGAAGTAGATGAACGGGTTGTAGCTCTGACCGATGATAAAGATGACGCACAGTACCAGCAGCGCGGTCAGAACGATTGTGGAAGCGATCTCGGCAGCTTTATGGGCAGCGCTGTCCGGTTTTATCCATGACCTGACAGCCGGCAGCAGCGGCAGGGACGCCGCAGCACCGATAAGAGGCACAAATGTGTATTTTCTGATAATGGCGATGGTGACCGGATCGGTGAATCCGGAGGCTCCGATGCCGAACATGGCGCCGATATGACTTGCGACTGCCGAAAGATCGGTGTAATAGAATATCATCCAGCCGACCATCACGATTATAAGCGAATATGGAATGGAAAGCACCGCCGGCAGTTTCTTCAGCCTTTCACCGAAAACGAAGCGCTCTATGATGAGAATAATGCCGTAATAAAGCCCCCAGAGCACAAAGTTCCAGCTGGCACCGTGCCACAGTCCGGTCAGCATCCACACAGTCAGCAGGTTGACAATCGTGCGGCCGGGGCCTTTGCGGTTGCCGCCAAGCGGTATGTACACATAATCGCGGAAGAAGCTGCCCAGAGATATGTGCCATCTGCGCCAGAATTCGGATGCGCTTCTTGAAATGTACGGATAATTGAAGTTTTCCTTGTAATCAAATCCGAATACATGACCAAGTCCTATGGCCATGTCGGAGTAGCCGGAAAAATCAAAATACAGCTGCAGGGAATAAAGCAGAGCGATATACCATGCTCCAAGAGTGGAAATTGCCGTTCCGCCGTCTGCCGCCGGCAGCTGTTCGATTATCATGCCGCAGGTGTTTGCCAGCAGCACTTTCTTTGAAAGACCGACAACGAAGCGCTTGATGCCTGCCGTGAAATCGTCAAGAGTGGTGGTGCGCTCGTCCAGCATGACAGCTACGTCCGAATACTGAACGATAGGTCCGGCGATAAGCTGCGGGAAACAGCTGATGTACAGCAGAAGCTTGAAAATGTTTTTCTGCACCGGAGATTTGCGTCTGTATACGTCCACGGTGTAGGTAAGAACCTGAAAGGTGTAGAACGAAATACCCACAGGCAGCTCCAGAACAGGAAGCACGGGAGCGCCACCGAACAGACCGGATACGGAATTGAAGAGAAAGGCTGCGTATTTGAAATAAAATAAAGCGGCAAGGGAAACTATTACTCCGACCGTAAGACAGAGTCTGCGTGCAAAGACGGAGCGTGACCGGTCTATGGCAAGTGCACACAGGTAATTTATAATCGTGGAAACTATCATGGCAGCAATCCACACCGGCTCGCCCCATGCGTAGAAAAGCAGTGATGCGACCAGAAGGACACCGTTGCGCCATTTGAGGCTTCTTCCTGAAAAGTACAGTATAAGGACTATCGGAAGAAACATTGCCAGAAAGGTAAGGCTGGAAAATACCATAGGACGATACCTCGAATTCGTTATTAAAGAATGAAGCAGTCAGAATCAGCGGATCTGCAGCTGCCAGAAAGCAACGGCACTGGCGGCTGCGACATTAAGCGAATCCACATCGTGTGACATCGGAATACATACGGTGTAGTCACAGTCGGCGATGGT